>NZ_CBDRFA010000029.1:0-82033 GCF_965343085.1 Nocardiopsis synnemataformans
GCGGGGTCTTGGTGTGCCCTCGAGAAGCGGAGCGGCCCCCGCCGTCCTCTCGGGCTGCGGGGGCCGCTCTCGTCTGCGCTGGGCAGCCGCGAAGGCTAGGCGTCGAGCGGGATGCTCGGGCCCATGGACGTGGAGACCACGGCCTTCTTGATGTAGCGGCCCTTGGCGGCGGACGGCTTGAGGCGGTTCACCTCGTCGATCGCGGCCTGGTAGTTCTCCAGGAGCTTCTGCTCGTCGAAGGAGGCCTTGCCGATGATGAAGTGCAGGTTCCCGTGGCGGTCCACGCGGAACTCGATCTTGCCGCCCTTGATGTCGGTGACGGCCTTGGCGACGTCGGGGGTGACGGTACCGGTCTTCGGGTTCGGCATCAGGCCGCGCGGACCGAGCACGCGGCCGAGGCGGCCGACCTTGCCCATGAGGTCCGGGGTGGCCACGACGGCGTCGAAGTCGGTGAAGCCCTTCGAGACCTTCTCGATCATCTCGTCGTCGCCGATGATGTCGGCGCCAGCCGCGAGAGCCTGCTCGGCACGCTCACCGGTCGCGAAGACCAGGACCCGAGCGGTCTTGCCGGTGCCGTTCGGCAGGTTCACGGTGCCGCGGACCATCTGGTCGGCCTTGCGCGGGTCGACGCCCAGGCGCAGGGCGACCTCGACGGTCGCGTCGAACTTGACGGTGGAGGTCTCCTTGGCGAGCTTCACGGCCTCGGCGGGGCCGTAGAGCTTGTCACGGTCCACCTGCTGGCTGGCTTTGCGGTGGTTCTTGCTGCGCTTCACTCTGTTCTCCTGAGGAACGTGTGGTCACCGGGCCAGCGCCTGGCCCTGCCACGGTGGTTCTTGAACGTCGAGCGTCCCCGGTCGCTCCGGCCTCCTCGGGCCGGTGCCACCGTGCGGGGGCTACTTGACCTCGATGCCCATCGAGCGGGCGGTACCGGCGACGATCTTGGTGGCGGCCTCGATGTCCTCGGTGTTGAGGTCGGGCAGCTTGGTCTGCGCGATCTCGCGGACCTGCTCGGCGGTGATGGAACCGGCGGTGCTGCGGCCCGGGTCGGTGGCGGCCTTGTCCAGACCGGCGGCCTTCAGGATCAGCTTCGGCGCCGGAGGCGTCTTGGTGACGAAGGTGAAGGAACGGTCCTCGTAGATGGAGATCTCTACGGGGATGACGTTGCCGCGCTGGGACTCCGTGGCAGCGTTGTACTGCTTGCAGAAGTCCATGATGTTGACGCCGTGCGGACCGAGCGCGGTACCGACGGGCGGCGCCGGGGTCGCCTGACCGGCGGGGAGCTGCACCTTGACGAGTGCGGCAAGTTTCTTCTTCGGAGGCATATCGGGTCCTTTGCCTGATCTGCGTTGTGTTCTGGTCCCGTTGCCTCCCTGACGGCACCGCGCGGCCGAGGAGGCCGGGGAACCGCTGCCGAAGGAGGCGGGAACCCCGCGCACGACGGGCGCGGGGCGTCGGCCCGCCGGGGCCGGGCGGACCGGGGGCGCGTCCCGCCGGGGCGGGGCACGCGAGTGGGCCCGCCACGGGGCGGACCCACCAAGTCTATGCCGCTCTTGAGGGTGGACGTGCTAGATCTTGGCGACCTGGTTGAACGACAGCTCGACCGGCGTCTCGCGGCCGAAGATCGACACCAGCACCTTGAGCTTCTGGGTGTCGGGGTTGATCTCGCTGACCGTCGCGGGCAGGGTCGCGAACGGACCCTCCATGACGGTCACGGACTCGCCGACCTCGTAGGCCACGTCCATACGGGCCTCTCCGACGCCGCCCGCGGCACGGGCCTGCCGCGCCTGCTCCGGCTCCACCTCCGGCTCGGGGGCGAGGAGCTTGGCCACCTCGGTCAGGCTCAACGGCGCGGGCTTGTTGGACAGGCCCACGAAGCCGGTGACGCCCGGGGTGTTGCGGATGGCCGACCAGGACTCGTCGGTCAGGTCCATGCGGACGAGCACGTAGCCGGGCAGGACCTTCTCGGTGACCTGCTGGCGCTTGCCGCTCTTGACCTCGGTGACCTCGTGCTCGGGCACCTCGACCTGGAAGATGTACTCCTCCATGTTGAGGGACTGGGTGCGGCTCTCGACGTTGGCCTTGACCCGCTTCTCGTAACCGGCGTAGGTGTGCACGACGTACCAGTCGCCGGGCAGCAGGACGAGCTCGTTCTTGAACTCCTCGACGGGGTCCAGGCGGGGGGCCTCCTCCTCGGCGGCCTCACCCTCCTCCTCGGAGTCCTCCAGGACGCCCTCGTGGTCGTCGGCGGCGTCGGACTCGTCGGCGTCACCGGTCAGCTCCGGGCTGTCGGTGTCGGCCGCGTCGGTCGCGTCCTCCGGCAGCTCGCCCGCCAGGCCGGTCTCTTCCGCCGACGACTGAACCGGCTCCTCTTCGGGGAAGTCGTCAGAGGTCAGTGGGGACTCGGACACGGCTGCTCTTTCTCTCGTCGGATTCGCTCTCGGGGCGACGCACACGAGGCAGCGCTGTACGTCGAACCCGGTTCTGCCAGCTTACGGTCTCTCCGGGCGAACCGGGACCAACGCGCGGACGAGTGAGGCCGCGTCCCGACTCCTGCGGGAGAGGCGGCGCGGAAGGGGTGGTCAGACGCCCTGCGGGGTGCCGAACGTGCCGTACAGCCAGGTGACCGCCTCGCCGAAGCCCCAGTCCACGAGGGAGACGTATCCCAGGACGACCAGCACGAAGACGAGGACCACGATGGTGTAGGTCACCAGCTCGCGGCGCGTGGGCCAGCGGACCTTGCGCAGCTCTCCGGCGACCTGCTTGGTGAACGTCACCGGACCGGTACGACGCTTGGGCTCCTTGTCGGGCTTGGCGTCGGCGTCAGTCTGAGTCACCTGGGGTCCTTAGGGTCGCGGGCTGCTACTTGTCCCCGTAGTTTCGGTGCCCGTGACGGTGCGGCACCCGCCGGGGCGCCGCACCGCACGCGCGAAGGTGCAGGGCAGGAGGGACTCGAACCCCCAACCGCCGGTTTTGGAGACCGGTGCTCTGCCAATTGAGCCACTGCCCTTAGCGGAAACTGCGATCCCACCATAGCCGGTTCCGGTGCGCTACGCACACCGTGCGCCAGGTAACACCTGGGCCACGACCGGCCGACCCGCAAGAGTGTACGCGCTCGGGACGCCGTGACCAAACCGTTCGTCCCGCCGGGGAGGGGAAACGACCCCCTCGTCCGGTTGCGCCCTCCTTCCCGCCCGCCCCCGGACCAGGGGCGCATGACAACATGGGACACATGACTGATCGACCCCGTCTCTCTGCACGTATCAGCGCGATCTCCGAGTCCGCCACCCTGGCCGTGGACGCCAAGGCCAAGGCCATGAAGGCGGAGGGCCGTGCCGTCATCGGCTTCGGCGCGGGAGAGCCCGACTTCCCGACGCCCGACTACATCGTCGAGGCCGCCGTCGAGGCCGCCCGTGAGCCCCGGTTCCACCGCTACACGCCCGCCGGCGGCCTGCCCGAGCTCAAGAAGGCCATCGCCGAGAAGACCCTGCGCGACTCCGGCTACGAGGTCGACCCCGCCCAGGTCCTGGTGACCAATGGCGGCAAGCAGGCCATCTACGAGGCCTTCGCCGCCATGCTGGACCCGGGCGACGAGGTCATCGTCATCGCCCCGTACTGGACCACCTACCCCGAGTCCATCAAGCTCGCGGGCGGCGTCCCGGTCTTCGTCGTCACCGACGAGAGCACCGGCTACCTGGCCAGTGTGGAGCAGTTGGAGGCGGCGCGCAGCGAGCGCACCAAGGTCCTGGTGTTCGTCTCCCCGTCCAACCCGACCGGCGCCGTGTACCCGCGCGAGCAGGTCCGCGAGATCGGCCGCTGGGCGAACGAGCACGGCCTGTGGGTGCTGACCGACGAGATCTACGAGCACCTGGTCTACGGGGACGCCGAGTTCTCCTCGCTGCCCGTCGAGGTGCCCGAGATCGCCGACCGCACCGTCATCGTCAACGGCGTGGCCAAGACCTACGCGATGACCGGCTGGCGCGTGGGGTGGATCATCGGCCCCAAGGACGTGGTCAAGGCCGCGGGCAACCTCCAGTCGCACGCCACCTCCAACGTCGCCAACGTCTCGCAGGCCGCCGCCCTGGCCGCGGTCTCCGGCGACCTGGACGCCGTGGCGACGATGCGCGAGGCCTTCGACCGCCGCCGTAAGACCATCGTGCGCATGCTCAACGAGATCGACGGCGTGGTCTGCCCCGAGCCGCAGGGCGCCTTCTACGCCTACCCCTCGGTCAAGGGCGTGCTGGGCAAGGAGATCCGTGGCCGGACGCCGCGGACCTCCACCGAGCTGGCCGAGCTCATCCTGGAGCAGGCCGAGGTCGCCGTGGTGCCCGGTGAGGCCTTCGGCACCCCCGGCTACCTGCGCCTGTCCTACGCGCTCAGCGACGAGGACCTCGCCGAGGGCGTGAGCCGCATCCAGAAGCTGCTGGCCGAGGCCAGGTAGGCCGCACGGCCGTCGGACGCGCCCCGGGGACCGGTTCCCCGGGGCGCGTCCGCGTGTACGGGGCCGGTCCCCGCGCACCGAAGTGGGGCGTCCTGGCACCGGAGGCGCGCCGTATACGGCAGGCTTACGTCATGGAGACACCGACCAGCGCCCGCCGGTTGGACCGGCTGCCCAAAGCACACCTGCACCTGCACTTCACCGGGTCGATGCGCCATCCCACCCTGGTGGAGCTGGCCGCCGAGCACGGCATCCACCTCCCCCAGGCCCTGGTCGAGGAGTGGCCGCCCAAGCTCCGCGCCACGGACGAGCGCGGCTGGTTCCGCTTCCAGCGCCTGTACGACATCGCCCGATCGGTGCTGCGCAGACCCGAGGACGTGTACCGGCTGCTGCGCGAGGCGGCCGAGGACGAGCGCGCGGCCGGGTCCGGCTGGCTGGAGATCCAGGTGGACCCGAGCGGTTACGCGTCGCTCTTCGACGGGCTCACCGCCACCCTGGAACTGTTCCTGGACGCGGCCCGCGCCGCCGAGCACGCGACCGGCGTACACGTCGGCCTGATGGTGGCGGCCAACCGCACCAGGCACCCGCTGGACGCCAAGGTGCTGGCCCGCCTGGCCCGCCAGTACGCGGGCAGGGGCGTGGTGTCGTTCGGCCTGAACAACGACGAGCGGCGGGGCCGCGCACTGGAGTTCGAGGGAGCGTTCCGGATCGCGCGCCGGGCCGGGCTGCTCTCCGCGCCGCACGGCGGCGAACTCCAGGGACCCCGCAGCGTGCGCGAGTGCCTGGACGTGCTGGACGCCGACCGGATCGGACACGGGGTGCGGGCCGTGGAGGACCCGCGGCTGGTGGAGCGCATCGCCGAACGCGGGGTGACGCTGGAGGTCTGCCCGACCTCCAACGTGGGCCTGGGGGTGTACGACGACCTGGGGCAGCTGCCGCTGCGCACGCTCTTCGACGCCGGGGTGCCGGTCGCGCTGGGCACCGACGACCCGCTGCTGTTCGGGCCGCGCCTGGTGGAGCAGTACCGGATCGCCCGCGAGGTACTCGGGTTCTCCGACCCGGAGCTGGCCGAGCTGGCGCGGATGTCGGTCCGCGGCTCGGGCGCGCCGGAGTCGCTGCGCAAGGAGCTGTTGGCCGGGGTGGACGCGTGGCTGGCCGCCGAACCGGAGCCCGTCGGGGGCTGAGCCGCCCCGGCTCCGGTCGCTCGCGGCGGCCGAGGCCGTCCAGGGCGCGGTCCCGTGCCCACGGCCCGGCTCAGGGCTCAGGGCTCAGGGCTCAGGGCTCAGGGCTCAGGGCTCAGGGCTCAGGGCTCAGGGCTCAGGGCTCAGGGCTCAGCCGAGGAGCATCCAGGCGCCCTGGCCCAGCATGGCCGCGCCCGCGACGAAGAACAGGACGGCCGCACCGATCTGGATGGCGCGCTCGGGCAGCTTCTTGCCGAGCACGGCACCCAGCGCGATGGCGATGGCGTCGGCCGCGACCATGCCCACGGTGGAGCCGATCCACACGGGCAGCCAGTGGTGCTGGGTGCCGACGGTGATCGTGGCGAGCATGGTCTTGTCACCGAGTTCGGCGACGAGGAAGACGACGAAGACGGTCGCGAACGCGGAGCGGATGCGCCGGGAGGCCGCGCGGGCCTCGTCCTTGTCGCTCATCTCGTCGCCGCGCAGGGTCCACGCGCCGAAGAACAGGAACGCGACACCGGCGGCGAGGGTGAGCCAGTCGGTGGGCAGCGCGGCGCCCAGGACCTCGGACAGCAGAACGCTGCCCGCGTGCACGACGGCGGTGGCGGCGGTGATGCCGAGGATGACCGTGAGGGCCCGGTAGCGGGTGGCCAGGGACATCGCCACGAGTTGGGTCTTGTCGCCCATTTCGGCGATGAAGATGGCGAAGGCGCTGAATACCAGTCCGGCGGTGAACCCCGTCATGTTTCCCCTTCCGTCCGACGATGTCTGGGCAGAAGGCGGCGGACGCCACTTCAACCCGGTCTTTTCCGGGTCAAAGGTCTCATCCGCTCCTGGCTCGGCGCGTCTGGCCTTGCCGGGCTCGTACGACCGGGCCGCGGGGCGGCCAGTGTGTCGATCGCACGCATTGGGGACTACTCCCCTTCGACGTCTCCGACTTTATGGCAGAACGGAAGGGGAATGCAATTCATGGCTTTACTGAATTGTTTTATCAGCCAGCCCTGAAAAACAAGTTCGCCGCGCCCAACTTCGAAATTGGGCGCGGCTGGGGGCGGGGCGGAACGCCCCGGGTCAGAGCGAGACGCCGACCATCACCGGCTCGTTGACCAAGCGGACCCCGAAGGCCTCCTCCACGCCCGCCCGCACCTCGCGGGCCAGCTCCAGGAGGTCCTCGGTGGTGGCGCCACCGGGGTTGGTCAGGGCGAGGCTGTGTTTGCCGGAGATGCGCGCGGAACCGTCGCCGTACCCCTTGGTGAACCCGGCGCGGTCGATCAGCCAGGCCGCGGAGAGCTTGACGTCCCCCCGCGCGTCGGGGTGGCCGGGCACCTGCACGTCGGCGCCCAGGCGGGCGGCGGCCCGATCGCGCACGGCCGCGAACTCCTCGGCGGTGACGACGGGGTTGGTGAAGAACGACCCGGCGCTGCGGGTGTCGGGGTCGGCGGGGTCCAGGACCATGCCCTTGCCCCTGCGCAGCCCCAGGACGGTCTCGCGTGCCTGTTCCAGCGGCACCCGGGCGCCCGCCTCGGTCCCCAGGGCGCGGGCCACCTCGGCGTAGGCGACGGGACGGCTGAGCTTGGATCGGCGCAGCGCGAAGACCACCTCGCACACCACGTGGCGGTCGTCGCCCTTGAAGACGCTGTCGCGGTAGCTGAAGCCGCACTCGGCGTTGGTCATCCGGCGCCGCTCGCCGGTGCGCCGGTCGTGGACGAGCACCTCGCGGATGGTCTGGCTGACGTCCTGGCCGTAGGCGCCCACGTTCTGGATGGGGGTGGAGCCGACCCGGCCGGGGATGCCCGACAGGAACTCCAGCCCGCTGAGGCCCTCGGCGACGGCGCGCTCCACCAGCGGGTCCCACTCCACGCCCGCTTCGGCGCGCAGCAGCACGACCGGTTCGCCCGCGTCGTCGGTGCCCGCCTCCTCGAAGGAGACCCCCTTGGAGTCCACGAGGACCACGGTTCCGGGGAACCCGGCGTCGGAGACCACGAGGTTGCTGCCGCCGCCCAGGACGAGGACGGGCTCACCGGCGGCGTCGGCCCCGGAGACGGCGGCGACCAGCTCGTCGGTGGTGCCCGCGACCCGGAAGGTCCGCGCCGGGCCGCCCAGGCGCAGGGTGGTGTACTCGGAGAGTGCGGTCACGTCTACCTCGCCAGGCGCACGGTGGCCTTGGACTGCACCAGGACCTTGGCGCCGCCCGACCGCGCGGTCAGCAGCACCGTGACGGTGCCGTCGTCGTTCTTGGTCTTGACCTTGCCGCCGACGGTGATCTCGGCGCCCTCGTCGTCGTCGGGGACCACCACGGGCGCGGAGAAGCGCACCGAGTAGTCGACGACGCAGCCGGGGTCGCCCGCCCAGTCGGTGAGCACCCGCGCGGCCTCGGCCATGGTGAACATGCCGTGCGCGATGACGTCGGGCAGTCCGACCGACTTGGCGAAGCGCTCGTTCCAGTGGATCGGGTTGAAGTCGCCCGAGGCGCCCGCGTAGCGGACCAGGTCCAGGCGGCGGACCGGGAAGGTGCGCTCGGGCAGCTCGGTGCCGACCTCGACGTCGGCGTGGCGCAGCCTGCTCATTCCTCTCCTCCTCGCGCGACCAGCATCATCGTGGCGGTGACCACGTGCTCGCCGTCGGCGTCGTGGGCCGCGGTCTCCAGGGTGATCAGCTCGTTGCTGCCCAGGACCCGGATGGCCGTGATGCGGGTGACACTGCTGAGGACGTCTCCGGCGTGCAGCGGACGGCTGTAGCGGAAGCTCTGGTCGCCGTGCACGACCCGGGAGAAGTCCAGGCCGAGGCCGGGGTCGGCGATGGCCTGCGCCGAGCCGGCCATCCCCAGGATGACCGGGAAGGTGGGCGGGGCGACCACGTCGGGGTGCCCGGCCGCCCGGGCCGAGGCCTGGTCGGTGTAGACCGGGTTGGGGTCGTTGACCGCCTCGGCGAACTCCCGGATCTTGCCCCGGGTGACCTCGTAGGCCTCCGGCGCGGGGTACTCCCGGCCGAGGTAGTCAGGGTTGATCGCCACGCTCTCTCCTGTCGTGAAGGGGCCCGGACACGCGAACAGCCCGGTGAGCGGATCGCTCACCGGGCTGGAAGCCTTCGAGAACTGCCTCTGCGACGTCGCGGCGGAGACGATCGCGCTCGACAGGGACGCTCGCGCGGGACTAACGGGTCTCGCGGTGCTCGTTGTGCTTGCGGCAGTTCGGGCAGAACTTCTTGATCGCGAGACGGTCGGGGGTGTTCCGACGGTTCTTGCGGGTGATGTAGTTCCGGTGATTGCACTCCTGGCAGGCCAGGGTGATCTTCGGCCTCACGTCGGTGGCAGCCACTTCGGAGTGCCTTTCTCGCTGGAAACAGTGGTAAACGCCCGCGACGACCCCTGAGATGTGGGCTCAGGGGTCAGCGGGTTGGTAGCGGGGGCCGGACTTGAACCGACGACACAGCGATTATGAGCCGCTTGCTCTACCGACTGAGCTACCCCGCCCCGATCAACGGGTACAACCCTAGCAGGGCTGTGACCCGGTGCAGGCCGGCGGATGCTCCCTCCGGCCACCCACCTGAGTGGACCGTACCCCGTCAAGTGGTGGAGCCCCTTTACGGAATCGAACCGTAGACCTTCTCCTTACCATGGAGACGCTCTGCCGACTGAGCTAAAGGGGCGCGCTGGTGGGGCTTTCTCTCGTCCGCCCCGGGGGTGCTGCCCCCTTGCGCTGGTCATGACTATACAGGGATCCGGGGGTGCTCTGCCAAATCGAATGCCCCCGGCCCGCGCCCGGACTCCGAAACCCCTGTTCACAGCGGGTTCGGCACCACGGCTGTGACTCAGACCGCCTCGACCCACACGTTGGACATGGCGTCCCGGTTGATCGTGCGGATGTTCGCGGGCAGGCCCAGCCTGCGCAGGGCGTCGGACAGGCGGGTGTCGTGGGTGAACACGATCAGCTGCCGGTGCCTGCCCACCTCCGCCAGCACCGCGGACAGCCCCTCCACGGTCTCGGTGTCCATCGCCTGGACCGGGTCGTCCAGGACCAGGAAGCCGAAGGGGTTGCCCTCCACCAGGGTGCGCGGCAGGCAGATGGACAGCGCCAGCGCCTGGAACTCGCCCTGGCTCAGGAGTCCGGGCGCGCTGGTCTGGTCCCCGACGCCGTCGACCGACACGTCCACCTCGACCCGGCGCCTGGCGCCCCGGCCGATCAGCCGCATGCCCTGGAGGTCGATGTGGCGCTCCTGGCGCAGTCGGTACCAGACCTGCTCGGCCTGTGCGGCGACCGGTCCCAGCCGCTCCTCGCGCAGGATCCTCGCCTGCTCCGTCAGCCAGGTCAGCGCGGCCTCGGCCCCGTTGAGGGCGTCGCGCGCCGTGAGGGCGTCCTGGGCGTCGTCCAGCCACCCCGAGAGCTGCTCGGCCAGCTCCGACCAGCCGCCGGTCGGGTCCTCCAGCCGCTCGCTCGCGTCCCGGCGGGCGCTCACCGCGGCCGCGCGCAGCCTGCGGCCGACCGCCTCGACGTGCTCGGCCAGCTCGGCCAGGTCGTCGATGTCCGCGCCGGACTCCCACAGCGACCACACCTGGCCCAGTTCGCTCTCCGGCGGCAGCCAGCCCGGCGCCGGTGACATCAGGAAGCGGGCCTGGTCCCTGGCCGCGTCGGCGCGCTCGTAGGCGGCCGAGACGACGGCCGCCTGCGGCTTGAGGGCGCGCAGCTGGGCGTTGGCCCGGCGCACCCAGTCGGCGCCCAGCGGCGCGGTGCACGTGGGGCACTCGGTCTCCGAGGGGTGGCGCTGGTGGTGTTCGAGGGCCTGTTCCAGGAGCCTGACCACCCCGTGCGCACGGTCGCCCTTGCTGCCCGCGGCCATGGCGAGCTCCATGGAGGCGCCCCGGAGCTCGTTGACCACGTCGGACATCAGCGCCCGCTCGGGCACGGCCAGCCGCCGCAGGCGGCGCAGGACCGTGTGCAGCTCGGGGTCGCTGGGCCCGGTGTCGGACGCGAGCCTGCGCAGGGCGTCCATGTCGAAGTAGGAGGCGGTGAGGAGCTGGACGGCCTGGGCGGACCTGGGGTCGTCGGAGGCCCGGAGCGCGTCGAGCAGGTGCCGCAGCTCCCGCGAGGGCCGGTCGCGGCGCTTGGCGAGTCCGTCGCACACCTTGGCCAGGCGGCGCTCGGCCTCCGCCAGGCCGCTGAGCCCGAGCAGGCCGGTGAGCGTGTCGTACAGCTCGGCCGAGCGCCCGGTGACCGTGCGGCCGAGTTCGTCGTAGGACAGGAACGGGCGGTAGCGCACGAGGTTGTCGCCCCAGTCCATGGTCCTCAGGGGGGAGACCTCGCCGTCCGGGTGGACGACCTCGCCGCGCGCGGAGCGGACGCTCTCGCCCGTCCACCTGCGGCTGATGCGGGTGGAGCCCGCGTCCCCGGCGACGCGGACGTCGACGGTCGCCTCGGTGCGCTCGTCGTAGTGGAGGTTGCGCCAGCCGTCGCGCCAACCCGTGGGCATGGCGTCCCACCGGGGGTTGCGGCCGGTGAGGGCGGCCTCGGCCGCCTCGGCGAAGCTGGACTTGCCCGAGCCGTTGCGCCCGACGATCACGGTGAGCCCGGGGCCGGCGTCGAAGGTGAGTTCGGCCGGGCGTCCGATGCCCCGGAAGCCCTGGACCCTGATCCCCGTGAGGTAGGTCCGCCGGACCCTGCCCGCGGGCGGTTCGGCCTCGGGTTCCGGCTCGGGGACGCGCTCGCCCCTCAGACGGGCCTCCAGGGCGTCCTCGCCCCACAGGGCCGCGCTGACCCAGGAGCTGACCTCCCGGGGCAGCCCGGAGCGCGCCAGAGCGTCCAGGAGCGCCGTCCCACCCTCGAACGTCTCGGCTACCCGAGTCACTTCGTCACCCCGCTCATGTGTGGTCTCTGTACAAGCAGACTAGGGCGTGTCCGCCGGACACGCCCTGGGACAGGATGGGAGGAAGCACTCGCCGAATGCCGGTCTCCGTTGTGGGAGGAGACGACTGTCCTCCTCCCCCGCCGCGGACCCCCTACACCCCCACCAGGCGTCTCCTGCTCCCGTCCCACGTGAAGTGCAGGGTGGCGATCCCGGGTACGTTCGGGTCCCGCAGGCACTCGTAGATGTTCAGGCTGGGGACGCTGGCGAAGCAGCCCCACACCCGTTCCGAGGTCAGGACGAAGTCCAGGTCCAGTTCGACCAGCAGGCCCAGCAGGCGCCCGTGCGTGGGCTCGTCGACCTTGGCGAAGGCGTCGTCGAGCAGGATCAGCCTCGGCGCCCACGGCGCCCTGGCCGCCAGGGCGTCGAAGTGCGCGGCGGCGGCCGCGAACAGCACCAGGTAGGCCACCACGCGCTGCTCGCCCTGGCTGAGCGCCGTGCGGTGCCCCAGGCGCCGCTCGTCGCCCGCGCCGTCGGTGACGTACACGGTGAAGGTGAACCAGGAGCGGTAGTCCAGGGCCGCGCGCAGCTGCGCGCCCCCCGTGGCGCTGGGGTCCAGGCGGCGGATGGCCTCGATGCAGCGCCGGAGCGCGTCGCGCAGCCGGGTCGTCTGCACGCGGGTCCGCTCCCGGGCCGGGGTGGCCAGGAGCGGCACGACCGCCTCGATGTCCGCGCCCGCGTCGGGGGCCAGCCGCCAGTCCAGGCGCACCCCCAGTCCGGCCGAGGTGGTGACGTCCTTGAGGACGTCGTTCATGGTGGCGATGAGGGCCCTGGCCTCCTCGACCTGGCGCGCCAGGTGGCCGGCCAGCTCTCCGAGCAGGTGCCGCTCGAAGGCCTCCTCCTCCGCGATCGCGACGCTCTCCTCGGCCCCGGCGACCGCGGCGGCGATCCGCTCGGCGTAGGCGGTGACGTCGTGCGCGCCGTCCTCGTCGTGGACCGTGAGGCGCTTGACGCCCCGCGGTTCGCTCATCTCGGTGCGTACCTGCGTCCAGCCCGCCGAGGCGAGCACCCGGTCCAGGTCCTCGCGACTGGCCAGGACCGTGCTGTCGTCGACCCGCGGCACGTCCGTCGCGTCGTCGCCCTCCGGGGCGGCCAGGCCCTCCTCCATCCGGACGACGAAGGCCTCCAGCAGGGCGAGGCGGTCGTCGGGCCCCGGGGGCGCGGTCTCGGCGCGGGCGGCCAGGTAGGCGGCCAGGGGCGCGCCGTCCTCGGCGCACGCGCCCAGTCCGGCGGCGCGCAGCAGCACGGCGTCGGGGGCCTCGGCCCCGGACTCGTCGGTTCCGGTGACCGCGGAGACCAGCCCGTCCCCGGCCGCGAGCGCGCGGCTCACCAGCTCGGCGCGCTCGCGCGTGGCCGCGGCCAGGCGCGCCTCGGCGCTGACCCGCTCGTCCCGGGCGCGCTGGGCGTCGCGTTCGAGCTCGGGCAGCCGCTGGGCGGCCTCCTCGGCCCTGGCCCCGACCTGCTCGCGGGCGGCGTCGAGCTGTTCGTCGGCCACCCCCCGCGCCCGGTCGCCGAGCTCGATCTGGCGGCGGACGGTGATCATGTCGTCGATCGCCGCGGCGCGGGCGTCCTCGGCCAGCGCCCGGTCGGCACGGACGGCCCGCCAGGCGGCGACGTGGTGCTCGTGGTCGGCGAGCTCCCAGGCCAGGACGTCCAGGTCGCGCAGCGCGGAGGCGATGAGGACGCGCAGGTGGTCCAGGGCGCGCAGGGCGCTGTCCAGGTCGGCACGCGCGGTGGGCAGGTCCTTCTCCCCCGCGGCGGGCCCGCCCTCCTCGGTGCCCTCCACCACGGAGGAGCGGCGCAGCCTCTCACGGACGTCGAGCAGTTCGGCCCGGCAGTCCTCGGCCGTGTCGCGGGCCACGTCGTGGGCGCGGCGCGCGGCGGCCACGTCGTCCCGGGCGGCCTCCAGGGCGGCCCAGGCGCGGACCAGGGGGGCGGCGTCGGGCAGGTCGCGGGAGACCTCCAGGAGTTCGGCGTAGGAGTGCTCGACGGCCCAGCGGCGCTCGCCCGCCTCGGCGAGCAGGGCCTCGGCGATCGCCATGCGCCTGTCGGTGTTGGCGGTGGTGCGGTCTCGGGCCCGTTTGCGTGCGGCCTCGCCGATGTACTCGGGTTCGCTCTTGTAGTGGGCGCCGGAGGCCACGCCCAGGCGCCAGCCGCCGGAGAGGGACATGGCGCTGGAGAGGGCGACGAAGCCGGGGCTGTCCTTGCGGTGCCGGGGTTCGGCCTCGGAGTCCTCGGGGACGCGGGTCCGTTCCGCCTCGGAGTCCAGGGCGATGGAGGAGAGCAGGGCGCGCAGGGTCTCGGGGGCGACGCCGCGGCCGGTGGTGGGTCCGGCGGCCGGGACGAGCACGTCGAGCAGCGTCCGGCCGCGGACGGGGCGCGACAGCGCGGGGACCGGTACCGGGGAGACCATGAGGTCGCGCGTGGTCGGGTCGTGCAGGGCGCCGTCGGCGCGGACCCAGCCCGCCAGCAGTCCGCTGGCCTCCAGGGCGGCCTCCAGTCCGGCCTGCTCGCGCGTGCTGAGCCCGTCCGCGAAGTCGACGGCCAGGTAGAGCGGGACGCCGTCCCCGTCGGGGCGCGGGTAGGTGGCCCATCCGGGGCGCTCGGGTGCGTGCTCGGCGTTCCTGGTGCGCCGGTCCGCCAGTTCCGCGAGTTCGCCGGAGAGCTGGCCCTCCTCCCCGACGGCCACGTCGCGGCGGGCGCGCAGCTCCTCCAGGAGGGGGTCCACGGCGGCGTGCGCCAGGCGGGCCACCCTGCCGGGGACCGCGGGGTCCAGGACGCGCAGCGCGTCGTCGATGGGCAGCTCGACGCTGCCCTCCAGCTCGTGGATGGCCTCGCCCAGGGCGTGCGCGTGGCTGGAGTCGCGCAGCCGGGCGGACCAGTCCCGGACGCCCTCGGCGTAGGCGGCGCTCTGGCGCCGTACGAGGCCGATGGCGTCCTGCTCGCGCTGGTGTGCGCGTTCGAGTACGGCGTCGGCGGACTCGGCCTCGCTGGTCAGCGCGACGAGGCGGCGGTCGGCGGCGGCCTCGACGGCGGTGAGTCCGGTCAGGCGGGCGGCCAGGTCGGCGCGGTCGGCGGCGCGGTCGGCGGCTCCGGTGAGGCGGTCGTGGAGGCGGCCCAGGCGCTCGCGCAGGCCGTCCAGGTCCACGCCCTCGACGGGTTCGCGTTCGACGGCCTGTTCCAGCCCCCGCAGGTCGACCCGGGTGGTGCTCTCGCGGGGCGCGTGGACGGTGGCGACCGGGTCGGGGACGGTACCGAGGACGCCGGGGTCGATCCCCGCGGCGGAGGCGGCGCGCGCGGCCTCGGCGTGGGTCTGGCGCAGGACGTCGAGCGCGCGCTCGATCGTGGCGGTGTCCTCGCCGATCCGCTCGACGGTGTGGCGTTCTACCCGTTCGGCGTGCTCGGCGGCGACCCAGGCGGCCTCGGCCGCGCGGATGTAGGCGCCCACGGCGGCGTCGTAGGCGCGGCGCTCGCCGTCCGTGGCCGTGGCGGCGCCGCCCTGGGCCGCGGCGAGGGTCGTGTCGTCGGAGCGGGCGGTGTCGCGGGTGCGGCGGGCCTGGTCGCGTTCCTCGGAGATCTGGCTCTCCGCCGTGATGAGGCTGTCCAGTTCGGCGCGCAGCCGCGCGGTCTCCTCGGTCCGGTCCGCGGCGGCGTCGATCTGCTCGCGCACCTCGGCGGCCCGGGCGCGCAGGGTGTGGACGAGGTAGCCCCGGTAGTCCTCCAGGAACGCGGTGACTCCCGCGCCGGCCTCGGTGAGGGCGTCCTTGTCGGAGCGGGCCCGCTCCAGGTCGGCGATGTTGCGGGCGACCTCGTCCAGGATGGTCTCGTCCATGGGCGGCAGCGCCTCGGACAGGACGCCGACGAGTTCCCCGGCCTCCAGGCGGTCGCCGATGGTGGGGCGGCGCAGCCGGTAGAGCAGGTGGACGAGGTTGCGGTAGCGGACGGAGTCGTCGATGCCGAACAGGTCGTGCATCACGCGGGCCCGGTAGGGGACGGGGCTGGTGAAGCAGTTGTCGGCGCCGATCTCCGAGCGGAGGCGGTCGACGGGCTTGGGACGGCCGTCGGTGACGAGCTCGAGGTCGTGGCCGACCCTGCGGTCGGTGACGAAGAACACGCAGCGCGGGTCGGAGTCGCCGACCGCCATGACGGCCGCGCCCAGGGTCAGGTGGCTGGGCGGGGCGTCGGGGTCGCGGGGCTCCGGCTCCCGTGCCGCCGGGTCGGACTCGGCGGCGGTGCTGGCCGCCGCGCTGGCGGCGAGGAGGGCTGAGGCGCTGTTGGCGCCGGTCCCGGCGAGCAGCGCTGAGGCCCCCCGGCCGGTTCCGGGGCGGGCCGCGGCGTCGAGTCCGCGGTCGCCGCGGTCGGTGGTGAACTCCACCCACAGGTAGCCGAGCCGGGTGGCGGGACCGGAGTCCTCCTCCGCGGGGTCGCCGGACGCGTCGGCGCCGTGCTGGCCGTCCGCGGGTCCGTCCTCCGCGTCGGGGCCGCCGAGCAGGTCGGGGCCGCCCTCCTCGGCCCCGTGGAGGCGGCCCGGCCGCGTGTCCTCGGCCATGAGCCAGCGCAGGCTGGTGCGGTTGGTGCCCGTGGTGTCCAGGCGGCGCACGTCGCCGTCGAGCAGGAACGGGAGCAGCATCTCCAGCGCCTTGGACTTGCCCGCGCCGTTGCGGCCGCGCAGCAGCAGCCGCCCCTCGGCGAAGTCCAGGACGTGGTCGTCGTACTGCCAGACGTTGCGGATGCCCGCGCGTTCGAGCCGGTAGCGGGGGACGCCGTCGGAGGCGCCGGTACCGGCGGAATCAGCCGGACCCGTCGCCGCCGCCGCTTCCGGGGCCTGGCTGGTCTCCTGAGTCACCACTGGTCGCGCTCACCTTCTCGTTCGCCACCGCTTGCAGCACGGACGCCACCCGGCTCAGGTCGCCGCGGGGGTCGGCGGGAGCGTCGGGTTCACCCTCGTCGTCGCCGGGGGCACGCACCGGGTCGGGGTGTGTCCGGCTGTCTTCGTCATTGTCCTGGATCGGGGGGACGCGGACGTCCGTTTCGGCTCCGTAGCGGGCGGCCGCGGCGGTGAGCCGCCACCGCCCGGGGGCGCCCCGCAGCAGCCCGAGGTCGGTCAGCAGGACCAGGACCCGCTCGCGGAGCCGTCCGGGATCGGGGACCTCGGGTCCCGCGGTGCGGGCCCACTCGGCCCGCGCGGGTGCGTCGGCGCCGCAGAGGGCCTCCAGCGCGGCGTTCAGCTCCTCCTCCGGAACGGGGGAGGAGGTGGCGGGGCGACCGGGGTGCAGGCGGCCGGAGAGGTGGCGGACCAGGGCCAGGGCGACCTGTCCGACGGGGTCGTCGGAGGGGAAGGTGTGGCGGGTCCCCGCCTCGTCGGGCATCACGAGGGCGACGCCCTCGGCGCGGACCTCGGTGTCGCAGCCCAGGAGGTTGCCGAGGGCGGCGGCGGCCCGCCACTGGTGCGCGGCGAGGCGGTCGCGCTGGCGGTCGGGGAGCTCCTCGCGGTAGACGACCGCGGTCTCGGCGAGGAGCCTGCGCAGGGCGGTCTCGCCCTGGTGGTCGCCGTCGGGGTCGGTGTCGCGGGCGGCGGCGAGGAAGGAGTCGGGGTCGTCGGAGGCGCGGGGCAGGTGGGCGGCGACCGAGCGCAGGACCTGCGTGTGCGGGATCAGCTCCGCGTCGGCGGAGGGGTCCTCCCTGTGGTCGGCGATGGTGCCGAAGTCCTCGGTGAGGGCGCCGAGCGCGACCAGGTGGAGCAGGGCGGCGCAGAAGGCGCGGCGCTCGGCCAGGCCGCGTGTGGGATCGGCGTCGACCCCGGCCTCGTGCGCGGCGGAGCGGACGCGTCCGGCCAGGCCGCGGACGGTGGTGGGGCCGTGCTCCTCGACCAGGACAGCCAGGGACAGCGCCAGGTAGGTGTGCGTGCGCGGGGTGAAGGGGGCTCCGGTCCCGCGCACGAGGGGGCGCGCGACCTCGGTGACGAGGCCGCGTTTGACCAGGCGGGCGTGGTCCTCGGCGACGGTCAGGCGGTAGTCGAGCACGCGCTGGAACCGCTGGACGAGCCACTCGGTGTGGGAGCGCACGAGGGCGAGCTCGGCGGGGTGGGTGCGCTCGGTGAGCAGGGGGTGCGCCAGGAGGGCGCGGGCCGCGGCCTGGCGTTCGCCGATGAGCGCGGCGTCCTCGCTGTAGGTGTCCGTCTCCATCACTCCCACGATCGCGTCTCGGACGGGTTCGCGGACAGGTCGTCCGGACCGGGGGTTTCCGGGTCCGGTCCAGGGAGGTTACCGGTGGGTTCGGGGTCCTCGGGGCGGGGCGCGGGGGCGGCGGGGGCCGGAGGAAGCCCCAGGATGTCCGCGTAGGAGGGAGCGGCGGGGGTCCCGAGGATCTCCGGGGCGGGTGGGACAGCGGGGTCCGCGGAGTACGGCGGGATTGCCGGGGACTGGGGGAAGGAGGGTTCTGCCGAAGCCGCCGAGGTCTCGGAGGTGCCGGATACGGCCGGGGACGGTGGGGTCTCCGGACTCTCGGGTGCGACTGGAACCCGCGGGTCGAAAGGGGCCGCGGGGCCGCTGGGTGCGACCGGGGGTTCAGGGGCGCCCGTGCTCGCGGAGCGATCCGAGGCAGTCGAGAGCCGAGGGTCGAAAAGGGGTGCCGGGGCCTCGGGGTTCTTTGGGTCTGTCGGGACGGAGGGAACCGTCGGGGCCTCGGCGTCAGCGGAGCCAGCAGAGGCGTCTGCGCTCACGGAGCGATCCGAGGCGGCAGAGTACTGAGAGGCGGCGGAGTTCAGCGGGT
Source organism: Nocardiopsis synnemataformans (assembly GCF_965343085.1). Lineage (NCBI taxonomy): Bacteria > Bacillati > Actinomycetota > Actinomycetes > Streptosporangiales > Nocardiopsidaceae > Nocardiopsis > Nocardiopsis synnemataformans. Next base: position 18,286 of record NZ_CBDRFA010000029.1, read on the forward strand.
CGTCTGAAGTCTCAGCGCTTTCGGGTGCGGGCGGGACATCGGGGTTCGCGGGGTACTGCGGGACTGCCGAGGAGGGTGGGGCCTCCGGGCCCTCGGATGTGGCCGGGGTGAACTGGGTCCGGGGGTCGAACGGTGCGGACGGGGCTGCCGGGACGTCCGTGCTCGTGGAGACGGCGGAGTCGGTGGGGGCCTGTGGGTCCTCGGACGGCTTTTCGGACCCCTCGGTGAGGTCCTCGTCGTTCCCGGTGGCGAGCGGGTCCGCGTCGGCACCGGCGGCGGAGGCGTCCTCCTCCGGAGAGCCGTCGGCGAGGGGGTCCGCGGCGCCCTCCTCCGGCTCCTCGGGGAGCGGGGCGAGGTCACCGGCGCTGTGCTGCTCGTAGGAGGTCACCAGCAGGCGCAGCCCCTCCAGGGTCAGTTCTCCGCCCTCGCCCCGGATGGTGACGTCGGCGCCCGGCGCGGCGACGACGTGCAGGCGCAGCGCGAACTCCAGGTCTCCGGCGGAGGTGGGGCGCCTGCTGGCGTCGCCGGACCCCAGGGCCGCGGTGAGGAGCTCCATCAGGACCTCCATACCGGCACCGGACAGGTCCAGGCGGGTGCGGCGGCCCGTGGGCTCGGTGAGCAGGGAGCGGATCTGCGCGGCACCGGCGCGGCGCCAGTGGGCGGAGGACTCGGCGGCGTCGCGCAGGCGCGCCTGCTGGGCGCGGTGGTCGCTCACCGGCTCGGGCGGGCGGGCGCCCGGGTGCTCGGTGACGGTGCTGCGGTCGGCCTCGGCCTGCCACCAGCTGGTGGTGGCGGCGACGCCCTCGTCCACCCTCCCCTCCAGGTGGAGCGCCGGGTGGAGGGCGTACGCGGCCGCGGAGAGGGCGTCGGCCCGGTCCGGGTCGGCCTCCTCGAACCAGGCGGCCAGGCGCAGCAGCGAGGCGCGGCCGTGCCGTGGCGTCGGCCGCCCGTCGGCGCCCCGTCCGTCGTCCGCGTGGTTGTCCGTCCACTGGTTGAGTCCCACAACTCAGCAGACTAGAGACCTCGCGGGCGCGCCACGCCCGTTTCGGCGCCGTCCGGTCCCGGGAAGAGTGCCGCGTCACCCGTTTTGATCAGGCGTTATGTTCTTTTGAGGAACTTTGGCATGATTCTGCGGAGGGAGGCGAAGCTCACCTCCACCGGATGCGACGGCGTGCCCTCGGCGGCCGGTCCGGATCACCCGGCGCTCGGCAGCGTCAGGGTCCCGCTGTCGACCTCCTCCAGCGTCCCGATCATCTCCTCGGACATCTCCTCGCCGTAGTCGGTGATCGTGTACGTGGAGAAGTACATGGTGCCGTCGACGTCCACCGGGTCGCCCAGCTCGACCTCGACCTCGTAGGGGTCGTCCTGGCACCCCTCCTGCATGCACCAGGTCCCCTTGACCCCTCCCTCGCCGCGCGCGACCTCGTCCGCCCACGTGCCCCACTCCATGTCGGTGAAGGTGGTGAACTCCGTGGCGACGTACTCGGTGGGGGTCTGGTCGTCGAACCCGTTCTCGTTCCCGTACCGGTTGAGGACGAAGGTCCCGCTGCTCTGGTTGGTGTCCTCCTCCGGAGCGGGCTGCGTCCCCTGCGGGCTGGCCTGCTCCTGCGGGTCGGCGGTCTCTCCCCGCGGGTCCTGTTCCGTCTCCGGGGCGCTGGTGCCCTCGGGCGGGTCGGGCGTGCTCACCTGCTCGCCGCAGCCGGTGACCGCCAACAGCAGTACCGCTCCCGTCAGGATCGTGCGCCTCATCTGGCATCTCCCCCCACGTCGGTTCCCTCAGATGTCCTACCTGCGACAAGGCCCTCCGGCAGGCTGCCGGAGGGCCTCGACGAACCACTCGCGTTCCGTCACTGCGGGATCGGGGATCCCGCCACTCGAAGGTGGCTAGTACCCGTTGTCCCCGTCCTCACCCTCGCCCTTGTGACCCTCCGGGGCGCCACTGTCGTGGCCCTCGGAGCTGTCGTGCCGGACGTTGGTGGTGGCGGGGCCGTTGATGCAGTCACCCGTCGTCTGTGGCGACAGGATGGGCACGTTGACCCCAGCCACCCCCACGGCCAGTTCGGCGTTGCAGATCTGGACCGGAACCAGCTGGAGGTTCTGGTTGAACTGCTGACCGCCGCCGTGCGAGCTGGCGAACACGGGCGAGGAGGCGAGCAGCGCGCCCAGGGCGACACCGGCGATGGCGGTGGCCGCCGTGAACTTGCGCAGCATGGGCCGTCCCCTAATCGATGTTGGTGCTGACCGGGCCGTTGACGCAGTCGCCCGTGGTCTGCGGCGACAGGACCGGCACGTTGACGCCGGCCAGGAGGCCGACCACCAGCTCGGTGTTGCAGAGCTGGACCGGAACCAGCTGGAGGTTCTGGTTGTACTGCTGGTCGCCGCCGTGCGAACCGTGCGCCCCACCCGCGGAAGCGGGCGTGGCGGCCAGGATGGCGCCCAGGGCGATCCCGGCGACGGCGGTGGCGGTGGTGAGCTTGCGCAGCATGTCGGGACCTCCTAGTCGATGTTGGTGCTGACGGGACCGTTGGTGCAGTCGCCGGTGGTCTGCGGCGACAGGACCGGCACGTTGACAGCGACCAGGCCGACGACGGCCTCCGTGTTGCACAGCGAGACCGGGATGGCCTGGAGGTTCTGGTTGTACTGCTGGTCGCCGCCGTGCGAACCACTGGCGGAGGCCGGGGAACCGGCGAGGACGACACCGAAGGCAGCACCAGCGACGAGGCCGGCAACTCCGAGCTTACGCAGCATTGAATTACCCTTCGAGAAAGTTTGAGATAGCGTTTCTTGCGGACGGATTGCCGGAACTAGCTGATGTTGGTGCCGACGGGGCCGTTCACGCAGTCGCCGGTGGTCTGCGGCGACAGGATCGGCAGGTTCACCGCAACGAGGCCGATGCTGGCCTCCAGGTTGCAGGACTGGATCGGAACCAGCTGGAGGTTCTGGTTGAACTGCTGGTCACCACCGTGCGAACCACTGGCGTGAGCCGGGGCTCCCATGAGGAGCGCGCCCATCGCGGCACCGGCGACCAGGCCAGCAGCGGCCATCTTCTTGAACATGACTTCCCCCGAGAATCGGTTACGAGGTATTGACAGAAAAAGACTCAGGCGCTTGTTGCACCTGTGTCGCGGTGGACTGGGGCAATCATCATCCGGCCCTCAGTTTTTGTCAACGCCGAAACTCGGAAAGCAATTTGTCCAGATTGTCGCAACCATTCTTTTCGTGCCGACCGCGAATGGCTGCATTCGCTTCCTTTTCGCTCGACACGCCCAAAGGTCCGACCCCGGTCCAAGACGGAGCCGGACCGGCGAAGCGGACACACCACCCGCTATCCGCACAGCCGGGACGGAACTCGCGCGCCAGCCCTCCGAAAGCGGCGGCGAAACCGCAGGTCAGCGCCCATTCGGGCAGGCATCTCGTCCTCAGCGCCCCCGCTGGGAGAGCGGGAATCCGCGTTATCCGCCCGTGTCCCGAACGCGATGGATCCGCGATCGGCCGAATCCGGAAAACAGCGCCGTCCGGGGTCCGGAACGCCCTCCGGCCCCCTGGCGGCGCAGGGAATGTGACCCGTGTCTCCCCACTGTGGGGCGACACGCCCGCCCCGGGGCGGAGGCGCGCCACGGCCGCGGCACGACGGCCCCGGACAGCCGCGGACGGCCCCGGGCGACAGCGGTCAGCCGTGGGTGGCTGCGGGTGCCCGCCCCCTGCCCGAGACGGCCGTGAACGACCGGGACGCGTGCGGCCTGAGAGTGTCCCGCGACTGTCCCGGGGAGACCCGTGAACGGCCGTGAACGCGAGAAGGCCCCGGTGTCCAGCGTCTCCGCTGGTCACCGGGGCCTTCTCCCCGTGTGGCAGGTCAAGGATTCGAACCTTGGAAGGCTAAGCCGACGGATTTACAGTCCGCTCCCATTGGCCGCTCGGGCAACCTGCCTGGGCTGCGGCGACGTGTTCGTCGCGGCGCATCACCGAGAATAGCGGATGATCCGCCCGAACCTGAAATCGGTTGTTCGGGCGCGCCCCGGACGGGCACGTCGGGCACCCGATCGGCGCGCGGCTAAGCTCTGAGGACCGTCCGCGCAGGATCCGGCGCGGACCGACGAGTAACCCACGCGGGCGTCCACGGACACCCGCGACCCATGAAGACCTAGCGGGGTGTGAGCGAACGTGGCCGCCGAATCCAGTTTCGACGTCGTGTCCAAACTCGACCGTCAGGAGGTCGACAACGCGCTGAACCAGACCGCCAAGGAGCTGGCCCAGCGGTTCGACTTCAAGGGCACCGGAACCACCATCGCCTGGCAGGGCGAGGACGGGATCGAGGTCAGGGGCAACTCCGAGGAGCGGGTCAACGCCGCCCTGGACGTCTTCAAGGAGAAGCTGGTCAAGCGCAAGCTCTCCCTGAAGATCCTGGACCCCGCCGACGAGCCCAGGCTCTCGGGCAAGGAGTACCGCCTTCCCGTCGGCCTCAAGGAGGGCATCACCTCCGAGGACGCCAAGAAGATCTCCAAGCTGATCCGCGACGAGGGCCCCAAGGGCGTCAAGGCCCAGATCCAGGGCGACGAGCTGCGCGTCAGCTCCAAGAAGAAGGACGACCTCCAAGTCGTCCAGAACCTCATCAAGGAGAAGGACTTCGACCTGGCGATCCAGTTCGTCAACTACCGCTAGCGGTGGCGGTGGCGGTGGCGGACCGGCAGGCGTAGCCAACGGCGAGAACACGACGGCCGCCCTCCCCCTCGGGGACGGGCGGCCGTCGCCGTCTCACTGCGCTGTCCCACCTGTTGGGCCGTCCCACCGGTGCTGGCTCACCGCACCGGCTCAGCGCGCCGTCCCACCGGCACCGCCTCAGTGGCCCAGGTCCCAGCCGCGGCGCAGCTCCCGCAGGCGCCGGACGCGCTCCGCCGTCGGCGGGTGCGCGGCGAACAGGCGGCCCACGCCGCTCGGGAACGGGTTGGTGGTCATCAGGTGCGCCGAGGCCAGCAGGCTGCGCTCCCGGGGCAGCGGGTACCGGAACGCGCCCACCTCCAGCTTGCGCAGGGCGTCGGCCAGCGCCAGCGGGTCGCCGGTCAGCCGCGCGGCCTGCTCGTCGGCCCGGAACTCGCGCTGGCGCCCCACCCCGCAGTAGACGACCATGGCCGCCAGCGGCGCCAGCAGCACCGTCATCAGGCCGCCCAGCAGGGTGGGCATGTCGCTCTCCTCGGAGTCCCCCAGCGGGACGAGGAGGGCGATGGCGGTCGTCGCCGTGATCACCGCGGTCAGGGTGGTCGCCACCGAGCTGATCAGCGTGTCGTTGGCCCGGATGTGCGCCAGCTCATGGGCGATCACGCCGCGCAGCTCGCGCTCGTTCAGCGTGCGCAGCAGCCCCGTGGTGCAGCACAGGGAGGCGCGGCGCGGGCTGCTGCCGGTGGCGAAGGCGTTGGGTGAGCGCACGGGCGACAGGTAGAGCCGGGGCATCGGCTGCCGGGCGGCCGTGGCCAGCTCGCGGACGATCCGGTACAGCTCGGGGCGCTCGATCTCGCTCACCGGCCGCGCGCGCATAGCGCGCAGCGCCAGGGACTCCCCGAAGAGGTAGACCAGGACCCCGGCGCACAGCACCAGGGCCACGGAGAACTGGGCGCCCTTCTCGGCTCCGCACAGCCAGCCGACCAGGACGACGAGCACCGCGGCGCCGACGAACAGACCGGCCGCGCGGGCCACGCTGACGTGCACGCCACCACCTCCTCGTTCAGCCGACGATGAATGCGTACATGGTGGCAAACGTGCGGGTCACCGCTCCGCGTTCCCGTTACGGGTCCAACGTCCGAGGCATCACTGATCTCCCTCTCATCTGCCGTCTCCCCCGCACCACCCGCGCCTCCGTCCACAGCCACACCCCTCCGAGTCCCCTCCGTGTGAGAATGGCCACCCGCGCGCGGTCTCGGCGCCCCCGACGACTTATAGTGCGAACGTGGCCCTCATCACTCCGCGTACCAGGCCGTCGGGACTCCAGCCCCTCGGTCCGGTGTGCGGGCGGCCGTGTCGTTGAAGGCTGGCCCCTTCACGACCCGGCCGTCGCGGCGCGGCCGCACCGCGCGAGACCGGGTTGGCGCATCCGGCGATCGCGAGGGCCGCGAACGCTGTCCCCACGTCCCCGAGCCAGACACCCGGACCGCGACGTCGCGGTCCGGTCGGGGGCGACACCCGAGCGCCGCCGCCCGTTACGACCGGCGGCTCACCAAGGAGGTCGTCGATCTCAGTGGCCAAACAGATCGAACAGCTCGACCGCGTCATCATCCGCTTCGCCGGGGACTCCGGCGACGGCATGCAGCTGACCGGTGACCGCTTCACGCAGGAGACCGCGTCGTTCGGCAACGACCTGTCGACCCTGCCGAACTTCCCCGCGGAGATCCGCGCTCCCGCCGGAACCCTGCCCGGGGTGTCCAGCTTCCAACTGCACTTCGCCGACCACGACATCATGACGCCGGGGGACGCCCCGGACGTACTGGTGGCGATGAACCCCGCGGCCCTCAAGGCCAATCTGGGCGACCTGCCCCGGGGCGCCACCGTGATCGTCAACACCGACGAGTTCACCAAGCGCAGCCTGGCCAAGGTCGGGTACACGGTCGACCCGCTGACGGACGGGACGCTGGACGCGTTCAAGGTGAGCGCGGTGCCGCTGACGTCCATGACGGTGGAGGCGCTGTCCGGCGCCGACATCTCCAAGAAGGACGCGCAGCGGGCCAAGAACATGTTCGCCCTGGGCCTGCTGTCGTGGATGTACAACCGGCCGACGGAGGGGACGACCTCGTTCCTGAAGTCGAAGTTCGCCGCCAAGCCCGACATCCTCGCCGCGAACCTGACCGCGTTCCAGGCGGGGTGGAACTTCGGCGAGACCACCGAGGACTTCGCGGTCTCCTACGAGATCAAGCCCGCGCGGCTCCCGGCGGGCACCTACCGCAACATCACCGGCAACCTGGCCACCGCCTACGGGCTGATCGCCGGGTCCGAGCGGTCGGGGCTGCCCCTGTTCCTGGGCTCGTACCCGATCACCCCGGCGTCGGACATCCTGCACGAACTGTCCCGGCACAAGCGGTTCGGGGTCCGCACGTTCCAGGCCGAGGACGAGATCTCCGGTGTGGGCGCCGCCCTGGGCGCGGCCTTCGGCGGCTCCCTGGGCGTGACCACCACCTCGGGTCCGGGCATGGTGCTCAAGCAGGAGACGGTGGGGCTGGCGGTGATGACCGAGCTTCCGCTGGTCATCGTGGACGTGCAGCGGGCCGGTCCGAGCACCGGCATGCCCACCAAGACCGAGCAGACCGACCTGCTCATGGCCCTGTACGGGCGCAACGGCGAGTCGCCGGTGCCCGTGGTGGCGCCCGCCTCCCCCGCGGACTGCTTCGACGCCGCGTTGGAGGCCGTGCGGATCGCGGTGCGCTACCGCACGCCGGTGGTCGTGCTCTCCGACGGGTACCTGGCCAACGGTTCGGAGCCGTGGCGGCTGCCGGAGGTTTCCGAGCTGCCGCGGATCGACCCGGCGTTCGCGACCGGGCCCAACGGGCCGGGTGAGACCTTCCTGCCCTACCTGCGCGACGAGGAGACGCTGGCCCGTCCGTGGGCGGTGCCGGGCACGGCGGGGCTGGAGCACCGGATCGGCGGTATCGAGAAGCACGCGCAGAGCGGCGACATCTCGTACACGCCCGCCAACCACGACCTGATGGTCCGCACACGCCAGGCCAAGATCGACGCGATCGCCCGCGACATCCCCGAGCTGGCGGTGGACGATCCCGGCGGGGAGGCGGACGTGCTGGTCCTCGGCTGGGGCGGCACGTACGGGTCGATCACCGCGGCGGTGCGCCGCGTGCGCCGCGCGGGCGGCCGGGTGGCGCAGGCGCACCTGCGCCACCTCAACCCGTTCCCGGCCAACCTCGGCACGGTGCTCAACCGGTACGAGCGGGTAGTGGTCCCCGAGATCAACCTGGGCCAGCTGTCCCTGCTGCTGCGCGGCAGGTACCTGGTCGACGTCATCGGCTACAACAAGGTCCGCGGCCTGCCCTTCAAGGCCGAGGAGCTCGCGGGCGTGCTTCAGGAGGTCATCGACCGTGACTGAGAACGTGACGGGTCCCGGCGGCAACGGCCACGTGCACGGGGCGCCGGAGGTCCCGGGCGGACTGCGCCTGGTGCCCAGGACCGACACCGCGTACAAGATGAAGGACTTCAAGTCCGACCAGGAGGTGCGCTGGTGCCCGGGCTGCGGCGACTACGCGATCCTGGCCGCCTTCCAGTCCTTCCTGCCCGAGCTGGGCGTGCCGCGCGAGAACATCGTGATGGTGTCGGGCATCGGCTGCTCCTCGCGCTTTCCGTACTACCTGAGCACGTACGGCATGCACTCGATCCACGGGCGCGCCCCGGCGATCGCGACCGGGCTGGCCACCAGCCGCCCGGACCTGTCGGTGTGGGTGGTGACCGGTGACGGCGACGGGCTGTCCATCGGCGGCAACCACCTCGTCCACGCGCTGCGCCGCAACGTCAACATCAACATCCTGCTGTTCAACAACCGGATCTACGGGCTGACCAAGGGCCAGTACTCCCCCACCTCCGAACCTGGGAAGATCACCAAGTCCTCGCCGGTGGGCTCGCTGGACCACCCGTTCAACCCGCTGTCGCTGGCGCTGGGCGCGGAGGCCACGTTCGTGGCCCGCACGGTCGACTCCGACCGCAAGCACCTCACGTCGGTACTGCGGGCGGCGGCCGACCACCCCGGCGCGTCGTTCGTGGAGATCTACCAGAACTGTCCGATCTTCAACGACGACGCGTTCGAGCCGCTGAAGGACCCGGCGGCGCGGGACGCCCGGCTGCTGCGCCTGGAGCACGGCGAGCCGCTGCGGCTGGGTCCGGACCGGGGCGTGATCGCCGGGGAGTTCGGCGGCCTGGAGGTCGTGGACGTGGACTCGGTGGGAGAGGAGCGGCTGCTGCGGCACGACGCGCACCGGGAGGACCCGGGGTACGCGTTCGCGCTGTCGCGCCTGGACCAGCCCGCGTTCGAGCACGTGCCGATCGGGGTGCTGCGGGACGTGCGCCGCCCGGCCTACGACGAGCTGGTGAACGAGCAGGTCGCCGACGCGCGCGCCGAGCGCGGCGACGGCGAGCTGGCCGCCCTGCTGGCCAGCGGGGACACCTGGAGGGTGGAGTAGGACCGTGTCCGGGCCCCGCCTGGTGCGGGGTCCGGACACACGGGGATCCGTGCGGCCGGGCCCTCCGCTGCTGGTGGGCGGGGCCGACCGTCACCGGCCCCGGACGCACGCGGCACCGCGCCACCCGCTGTCCGTGGACCGGGCCAGGACACACGGAAAAGCGGGATGTGACCCGGCGGACAGGGTCGCTACCCCGCTCACCGCGCCGCGAGGGCATACGCTCTCCCCCATGCGTATCGTCATCGCCGGAGGACACGGGAAGATCGCGCTGCGGCTGGCCAGGCAGCTGGCCGACCGAGGTGACGAGCCCGTCGCCCTCATCCGCAACCCCGACCACACCCAGGACGTCGTCGACGCCGGTGCCGAACCGGTCGTGATCGACCTGGAGAAGGCCACCGTCACCGAGCTGACGGAGAAGGTCATGAACGCCGACGGCGTCGTGTTCGCCGCGGGCGCGGGCCCCGGCAGCGGCACCGACCGCAAGAGGACCGTCGACCACAAGGCCGCCGTGCTGACCGCCGACGCGGCCTCCCTGGCGGGCGTGCGCCGCCTGGTCCAGGTGTCGGCCATCAACGTGGACGAGCCCGTGCCGGACGACACGGCCCCCGGCGAAGCATGGGCCGCGTACGTGGAGGCCAAGCGCGCGGCCGACGCCGACCTGCGCGAGCGCGACCTGGAGCTGGACTGGACGATCCTGCGCCCGGGCCGGCTGACCGACGACCCGGGCACCGGCAGGGTGGAGCTGGGCGGGGAGGTCGAGCGCGACGCGGTGACCCGAGACGACGTGGCCTCGGTGATCGTCGCCCTTCTGGACGAACCGGGGACGGTCGGCAGGGTTCTCAACCTGGTGAACGGGGAGACACCCGTCGCCGAGGCCGTCCGCGCCGCTGCCGCCTCCTCCTCCTGAGGGGGCGCCCACGGCTCTCTGTGGCCAGATACGCCTCCAGGGGGCATGATGGTTGCGGAGCCCGGCGGAGTCCCGCCACGGTGGACGCGGATGACCGGGTGTCAGCCCGACGAGTACGGCAAGCTCCACGCAGAGCAGATGGGTACGGTTATTCATGAGCGTCACGCAGGTCGTGAGGGACAGCACGGTCGTCGAGCACGCCAAGGTCGCCGCGCAGCAGAAGCGCCGGATGTTCATCATCCAGCTGGAGGTGAACGCCTACGACGAGGCCTCCAGCAAGCTGCGTCCCGGGCTGACCCGCATCCTGGAGGGGATCGAGGAGGCCGGGTGGCGCCTGGACCTGATCACTCCGGGCGACGAGGGTGACAAGCCCGCCCGCCTGTTCATCTTCCGCCCGGACCCCGACAGCAAGAAGGACGACGCCGCCAGGGCCGAGCACCAGCACCAGCAGGAGCCCTCGGGCCAGCAGCACGCCTACCCGCACCCGCCGACCGGCGCGCAGCCGCAGGACCCGTACGCGGGTTACGGCCAGCAGCCCGGATACGGGCAGCAGTACCCGGGCTACGACCAGCAGCAGTACCCGGGGTACGGGCAGCAGCAGCCGGGGTACGGCCAGCAGCCCGGTTACGGGCAGCAGTACCCGGGGTACGGGCAGCAGCAGGGCTGGTAGTCCCGCGGCGAAGCCAATCCCACAGCGAAGCACCAGGCCCGCACGGTCAGCCGTGCGGGCCTTTTTCGTGCGCCTGATATCGGACAAATCCAGGTTCCGATACATTCGCCGGTCATCGCCTCCGGCCCTGCTTTCGGTTGGGTAAAACCTTCACCCGGCGAAGCGGCTATATGTCCGGCATGTCCACCAGGAAGCCGAGGAAACTCCAGGGAAACTCTGGATTCTTCCCCGAAAGTACTCCGAGCACGTTCGTGACTACGCTAAGTTAATTCCGGCGGATGCAGCCACCCTGTTTGGAACCTCCGAAAGGTAAGAAGAATGTCCCGTATTGCCAAGGTTTCCGGATTCGTCCTCGCCACCGGCCTCGCCTTCGGTGCCTTCACCGGGACCGCCGCCGCGGACAACAACGCTGACGTCCAGAACGTGACCATCCCGATCTGCCTGGACATTCTCAAGGCCTCCGGCGTCAGCGGCAGCGACTGCAACGTCGTGAGCTGGAAGGACACGAGCGGCATCCACGTCGAGGACTAGGACTGGCCCGCCCTCGCACCCGGCTCCGTCGCAGCGGGACCCACGGGTCCCGTCAGCACCAACGATCACACCACGAACCGAAAAGGACCAACACCATGAAGCGCTTCGCCTCCGTCTCCGGTCTCATCCTCGCCACCGGCCTCGCCCTGGGCGCCATGTCCGGCACCGCCGCGGCTGACAACAACTCCAACATCCAGAACATCACCGTGCCGATCTGCGCCGACGTGCTGGCCTTCTCCGGCTTCGAGCTGGGCGGCGACTGCAACGTGGCCTCCGGCACCAAGACGTCCGGCATCTCCGTCGAGGACTAACCGGTCGACTCGACGAACCTCTTGCGTACGACCTTCTGTGGGGGTGGACGCGGGGCACGGCGCACGCCGCGCCCCGCGTTCTGTGTCCGCGCCGGGCGCGACGCTCAGGGCGCGCAGGGTCGCGGTTCGACGCCCTCCACCGGGTCGGTGGCCAGCCGGGCGTGCGCGCCCGTGTCGAAGCGCTCCGCGCCGTAGCGCAGCTTGCTCCGCTCGATCCCCTCCGGGCGGAACCCGGACCGGCGCGCCACCAGGCACGACCCCGGGTTGTTCAGGCGGTGCCCCAGCTCCAGTCGGAACAGGCCCGCCTCGGCGAATGCGTACTCGCTCACCAGCAGCGTCCCGGCCGTGGCCACGCCCCGGCCCCGCGCTTCGGCCAGGGTCCAGTAGGAGACCCAGCCGGTGTCGTGGTTCCTGCTGGTCACGGTGACCTGGACGTGCCCCAGCACCGGCCCGCCGTCCTCGACGACCGCGAAACCGAAGGCCGTGCCCTCCTCCGCCCGGGCGCGCTGCCGATCGATCCACACCGCGGCCAGCTCCGGGGTGTCGGGAACCTCGGGTGACTGCCAGGCCAGCTCCGGCTCGGCGAAGGCCTCCAGCACCCGGTCGGCGTCCCCCGGCTCCCACGTGCGCAGTCGGTACACAGCGGCTGCCCTCCCTCCTCGTCCGCGCTTCTGACCGCGCCACGTTACTGCTCCCGCCTCCGGGGAGGGTGCGCCGACGGGACCCGTTCACCGGCCGGGACGTCCCCGTCCACCGGACGGGAGGGTCCGTTTCGCGGGCGGGGGATGTCACGTACGGCCGGAGCTGGTACGTCTGCCTCTCATGGCCACCGATGTCTTCGAAGAGCACCGCTCCCTCCTGACCGGCGTCGCCTACCGCATCCTCGGCAGCGCCTCCGACGCGGAGGACGTCGTCCAGGAGGCCTGGCTGCGCTGGTCCTCCGTCGACCCGGCCGCGGTGGACGACCCGCGCGCCTACCTGGTCACCGTCACCTCACGTCTGGCCATCGACCGGCTGCGCAGCGCCCGGGCCCGGCGGGAGTCCTACGTGGGCGACTGGCTGCCCGAGCCGGTCAGCGACATCCCCGACGGGGCCGAGCACATTGACCTGAGAGGTTGGTGACGCGGGAAGCGGGAGGGCCGCTGATCGCGGTGTGGAACCGATGGTGATTGTAGTAGTGCAACCACCCGGCGAACGCCTCCCGCCGCTCGCTCTCGGGCTGGTAGGGGCACGGGGGTTCTCACTCACATGGCTCTGTAGGGGGTCCACCGTCCGTGGTCGAACGGTGGGAGCCCTCCGCACGTTACTGTCGACCGCTCCGCGCGCGCCTCCCCCCACCGGAGGACCCGACGGACCTCCCATGGTGGGGGCGGGCCGGGGCCGACGGGCTTCGGCCGGCCCCCCGCACCGGCTTTCGTCGAAGGTCGCCCGAGGCGGGGCCGGCACGGGGCGTCGGGGACCTCAGGCCCCCTGCGTGCCGATCCGGACGAACTCGTCCTGGTTGATGAGCAGGTCGTGGTCGGTGTCGACGTCGAGGGCGAAGGCGTGCAGCGCGCTCATGCGGTCGAGGCCCAGATCCTGCTCGGCGTACACCAGCCACTCGTGGATGTTGATGGAGCCGTCCTGGTCCGTGTCGAGCCGGGTGAACAGGTCGCGTGCTTCCTGCTCGGTCATGGTGCTGGGCGAAAACTTCTCGGGCATGGTGGTGCGCTCTTCTTCGTTCGTGGGATCGGCCGAGGTGGAACCGTCGGCGGTACGTGTGCTCATCGTCCCACCGGAAGGGGCCGCTCCGTCGCCGGAGTCCTCGGGTGCCGTCTCTGTGGTGGTGCGGGGGAGTCGGGGGTGAGGGTCACCGGATCTCATGGGGCCTCGCCTGCGGGGGGCCCTGTCGTGGTTGCGCGGTCTGCCCGCCACACCATGATCCAAACCCGGAACACGCCCTGGCGAGCCGCGGGGGCGGCGGGGGCGGCGGGGGCGGAGGGATCTTCGCCGCCCCCGTCGTCCGTGTCTCCGGGGGTGTCCGTCAGGCGGGGACGTGCGAGACGGCCTCGACGTTGTTGCCGTCCGGGTCGCGGACGAACGCGCCGTAGTAGTGCTCGTGGTACTCCGGCCAGACCTTCGGCTCGTGGAGCACCTCCGCGCCCGCCTCGACGGCCGCGGCGAAGAAGGCGTCCACCGACGCCCGGTCGGGCGCCGTGAAGGCGAAGTGCGACTCTCGGGCCTCACCGGTCGTGGGCGCGGGTCCGATCCAGAAGTCGGGATCGGACGTGCCGTAGCCGATGTTCTCGCCGAAGTCGAGGACGCGGCGCGCGCCCAGCGGGGCGAGGACCGCGTCGTAGAAGGCGGCGCTGGTCGCGGGGTCACTGACCTGGATTCCGAGGTGGTCCAACATGGGTCGAGTGTGACACGGACCACCGACACTTCCGGGGGTAAAGGGCCAGGTGCGGGGCCGGGTTTCGGACACCCTTGCGAGGCTTTCTCTGTGAAACTCGCCGGTAACCGAGCGTGCACCCGAATACTGGCCCTCATGAAGACAAGGAGGCATGATGTTGGTCATGGCTACCAGGCACCCGAAAGCACCCGGACGACGCCTGACCGTGGACGACCTGGAGAACACGCCGGACGACGGTCGGCGGTACGAGCTGGTCGACGGGCGGCTTGACGTGTCGCCAGCCCCCAAGCCCCCGCACACGCGCGTTTCCTACCGCCTGGGTTTTCACCTCGGTACCGTAGCTCCGGACGGGTTGGAGATCGGTGAGGGTCCTGGTGTCGACCTGAACGCCGACCGAACCCATCACCGTATTCCTGATCTGGCGGTCTTCGACTGCGAGTTGCCACCACAGGGCTACTTCGATGTTCCCCCGCTTCTCGCCGTGGAGATCGTCTCCCCGGAGAGCGTCCTGCGGGACAACCACACCAAGCGCCACGGATACGCGGCGTTCGGCGTCCCCTCCTACTGGATCATCAACCCCCTCGCCGACAAGGTCGGGCTCGTCGAACTCCGTCTGGAGGACGGCTGCTACCAGGAGGTCATCCAGGTCCACGGCGAGGACGTCTTCGAGACCGACTTCCCCTTCCCCGTAAAGCTCGTGCCGCACTGGCTCACCGCCAGCGGCGAGTGGAGGAAGCACATCGGCGGCGGCCCCGAGGAGGCTCAGGCCGTCCAGCGGTAGAGGTGTTCGGGGCGGCCCGCCGAGCCGTAGCGCATGCGCAGCTCGGCCCGGCCGTTCGCGCACAGGTGCTCCAGGTAGCGCCGCGCGGTCACCCGGGACACCCCGGCGCGCTCGGCCACCTCCGAGGCCGACACGTCCCCCTCCGCCTCCCGCAGCACTCCCGCCACCAGATCCACGGTGGTCGGGGTCAGCCCCTTGGGCAGCGACCGGCCCGCGGCCGGGCGCAGCAGCCCGAACAGCCGGTCCACCTCCTGCTGGGTGGCCTCCCCGTCGGCGTCCATCCTCCGGCGCGCCACGGCGTAGCGCTCCAGCTGGTCGCGCAGCACGCTGAGCGGGAACGGCTTGAGCAGGTAGTGGACCGCCCCGCCGTGCATGGCCGAGCGCACCTGGCCGATATCGCGCACGGCGGTGATCATCAGGAAGTCCGTCTGCTGGGGCGCGGCGCTGGTGGCGGCGGCGCGCAGGGCGCGCATCACCGAGATCCCCGAGGCGTCGGGCAGGTGCAGGTCGAGCAGCACCAGGTCGGGCTGGTGCCCCCGGATCTGGGTGAGGGCGGACGCGGCCGTGTGCGCGACCCCCGCCACGGTGAACCCGGACAGCGACTCCACCAGCTCCTGGTGGTTGCGCGCCACCCGCACGTCGTCGTCCACGACCAGGACGCGGATCATCGGACCGCCCCCAGCGGCGCCTCGGCCCCCGACAGGGGCAGGCAGGCGGTGAACACCGCACCCTCGTCGGCGTCGGGCGCCTCCATCTCCACGCTTCCCCCTCTTCCCTCGCAGACCTGCTTGACCAGTGCCAGGCCCAGCCCGCGCGTGCCGCCGTCCCGGGACGCCTTGGTGGTGAACCCGAGCCGGAAGATCTCCTCCGCCACGTCGTCGGCCACCCCGTGCCCGGAGTCGGTCACCCGGATCTCCAGCAGGTCGTGCGGCAGGTCGGTGCCGTCGGCTCGGTGCAGCCGCACCATCAGCTCCACCCAGCCGTGCGGGGACGAGGCCACCGCGTCGAGCGCGTTGTCGACCAGGTTGCCGAGGACGAGCAGTGCGTCGGAGCGTACGTCCCTGGCCAGGGCGGGGACGCTGGTGAGGGGGGACAGCCGCAGGTCGACGCCCAGCTCGGAGGCCTGGGCGGACTTGGCGATGGTCAGCGCGGCCAGCGCGGAGTCGTCGACGTGCCGGGAGATGTCCTCGCTGGTGCGGCTGTGCGTCGCGGACAGGTCGGCGAGGTAGGCGCGGGCCTCGTCGTGGGCCCCGAGTTCGAGCATCCCGGCGATGGTGTGCACCCGGTTGGCGAACTCGTGGGTCTGGGCGCGCAGACCGCGGGTGACCGTGCGCGCGCCGTCGAGCTCGCCGGTGAGCCGGTCCAGCTCGGTGCGGTCGCGGAAGGTGACGACCGCTCCGGCGTCCTGGCCGCGCACGTGGACCGGCATCCGGTTGGCGACCAGGATGCGGTGCCCCGCCAGAAGGAGGCGGTCGTCGCCGGGGTCGTCGCCGGAGACGATGTCGCGGACGCGCTCGGACAGGCCGAGTTCGTCGAGGCCGCGGCCCTCGGCGTCCTCGGGCAGGCCGAGCATCTCCCGGACGGGCGGGTTGGCCAGGACGAGGCGGCCCGAGCCGTCCACGGCGAGCACGCCCTCGCGGACCGCGTACAGCAGGGCCTCACGGCTCTCCAGCAGAGAGGTGATGTCGGCGGGTTCGAGGCCGTGGGTCTTGGCGCGGACCTGGCGGGAGAGGGCCCACGCGCCGGCCACGCCCAGGACCAGCACCACGGCCACCGTGCCCAGTATGGCGGGGATCGCGGCCCTGGCCTCGGTGGCGGCGCTGGAGGCGAGGATGCCCAGGGAGACGTAGCCGACCACCTCGCCCCGCGCGTCGCCGCCGTTGACCGAGCCGCCGCCGGAGAACACCGGGACCTTGGCGCGCACGGTGCGCCCCCGGGTCCCCTCCTGCACACCGGTCCACTCCCGTCCCTCCGCGGCGAGTCCGGGCGGGGTGGACACGGTGCGGCCGATGAGTTCGTCGTCGGGGTGGGAGTAGCGGATCCCCTCCGGGGAGGCGATGACCACGAACTCGGCACCGGTGGCGGAGTCGATCCGGTCGGCCAGGGGGGAGAGCTCGGCCGCCGGGTCGGCGGACTGGAGGCCCGCGACGACCTCCGGCATCACGGCCACGGAGCGAGCCAGGCTCAGGACCCGGTCGGCGTAGTGGCGGTCGGTGGCCCGGTCCATGTGGACGGCCCACAGCGCGCCCACGGCGGTGAGGGCCAGTGCCAGCAGGAGCACGTAGCCGATGAACAGGGAGCCGGTGAGCGACAGGCGAAAGCGCGCGGGGTACGTGATCATGTGTTCTCCAGGCGCCGTGGCGGGGGACGCGGAAGCCCCTGCCGGGCGAACGCGCAGGTGGGCGTTGCACGAACAATACGACCGAACGTGACGCGGGTGTTAACAGAATCCTGACACGCGCGTGACCCGTGTCACGATCCAGCCCGTTTCGCGGTACTCGGAGAGAGGGTCGGCGGGGGTCGGGACGCGCCGTTCGGGGCGGCGGACCTCAGGCGGCGACGCGCCGGAAGACCTGCTCGGAGTGCCAGTCGACATGGGCGGGTTCGACGGCGGGGCTCCCCGGGACCGGGCGGACGAGTTCGCGCCCGGCGAGGGAGAGGACGTTCGTCTCGGCCGCGGGAGAGCGGGCCTCGAACCGCGGGGACACCGCGACGGTGAGTTCGCCGGTGAGCCCGAGGACGCCGCGGTCGAACAGCAGGTGGTGCGTCGGACACAGGCACAGGCCGTTGTCCAGGTCGTTGGGGCCGTCGTGCGACCACCAGCGGATGTGGGCGGCCTCCAGTCCGACCGACACGTCGTCCAGCCGCCCCTCGTACCCGCAGAACGCGCACCGGTGCTCGTAGGCGGTCAGCACGGTCTCCCGGAACCGGGGATCGCGGACGCCGCCCTCCCCCGGTGCGGGGACCGGCCCCTGGCCCACGCTGAGACCGGTGAGGGCGATGATGCCCTCGTGCAGCGAGGGGGCGAAGTTGTCGTCGAGCAGGTGGCGGCCGATACGGGCGGCCAGGCCGGGGTCGTCCCGCAGGGCCGCGTCCAGGTCGGCGCTCAGCCTGCCCCGCGCCTCCTTCCCGCGCAGCAGGGTCACCCCCGAGCCCGGCGAACCCTCGCCGTCCACCGTGGTGACCCGCCAGAACCCGTCGGTCTCCAGATGGTGGAAGGGATAGCCGGGCTTGGTGTCGTTCGCGGGGCCGAACTCCCGCAGGAGCCTCGCCAGCCGGGCCTCGACCTCGCTGTAGACGATGGGGGCGTTGCCGTGCCGCTGGTGGTGCGCGAGCGCGTACAGCAGCAGGAGGGGCTTGTGGGGAGCGCGGACCCCGGCACGGGTCCACCGCTTGACGGATCCGAGCCGCTGGGTCCAGTCCATAACGGCACACCCTAGTACGGGAGGCCCCCGTCCACCACGCCCCTTCCCCCGGACCGAGGCCGACCCTGGCCCGGCAGGCCGCGGTACCAGGCACTATCGACGCGGGTCCCCGAAGCCCGGCGGACTACCATCTTCACCATGACAAGCGGGAGCACGGGTCGAAAGCGCCCCACGATCAGCGATGTCGCCCGTCGGGCGGGCGTGAGCAAGGGCGCTGTGTCACGGGCGTTGAACACCGGTACCGGTACCAGCGCCAGTACCCGTGAACGCATCCGCCAGGCGGCGGTCGAACTGGGCTGGAGCCCGAGTTACGTCGCACGCGCGCTCAACGGCAAGTCGCTGGGCACCATCGGCCTGGTCGTACGCCGCTCCCCCGAGATCCTCGACTTCGACGCGTTCTTCCCGTCGTTCCTGTCCGGTATCGAGTCGGTGCTCTCCGGCGAGGAGCACGCCACCGTCATCCGCTTCGTACCCGACGAGCGGACCGAGACCGCCACCTACGAGCGGCTGTTCAACGACCACTTCGTCGACGGTTTCCTGGTCACCGACCTGCGGACGGACGACGGCCGCCCCGCGATGCTGCGCCGCCTGGGCGCGCCCGCCGTCGTGGTCGGCGCACCGGAGGGCTCCTCCGACTTCCCCACCATCACCAATGACTCCAGGGAGGCGATCCGCGGTCTGGTCCGCGGCTTCGTCGAGGCGGGCCACCAGCGCATCGCGCACGTCCAGGGCGACCCCCACATGCTGCACGCGCTCCAACGCCGACGCCACTGGGAGCAGGCGGTGCGCGAGTTCGGACTGGAGCCGGGGCCGGTGGAGGAGAACGGCGGCTACACCATCGCGGGCGGGGCCCAGGCCACGGAGCGCATCATCGCCGGGCGCGACGGTGAACGCCCCACCGCCGTCTTCTACGGCAGCGACCTCATGGCCGTAGGCGGTTACTCCGTGCTGAGAGAGGCGGGTCTGACCATCCCCGACGACATGGCGGTGGCCGGGTTCGACGACATCCCCCTGGCCTCGTTCGTCACGCCACCGTTGACGACCGTCCGCAACAGGCACCGCGCGCTGGGCAGTGTCGGCGCCCGCATCCTGCTGGACATGCTCAAGGGACAGGAACCGCCGCTGTCGACCGTGCTCACCGGTGAGCTCCGCCTGAGGAAGTCGTCCGGACAGCCGGACCCCCGCTTGTAACGGTTCCACAACTGACTCTCCTGCCTTTCTGTGATCTCGCCTACACTGGCCAGGTAAACCGGTTTACCTGACCGTTGGGCTACTCAGAGCGACATGTGTGGCCCACGGTTTTCGATGCTCTCGCCCACAGGTCGACGGGCGCGTCCGACCTGCCCGTTCCGTCATCGCCGACGCTGACGACGGGCCCACACGGCACACAGAGAAACGGAGACGGCCGTGAAGACACCCCCCACAGCACTCCTGTCCGCTTCGACCGCGCTGGGACTGGCCGTCGCGCTGACCGGCTGCGGTTCCGGCGAGGACTCCGGGGACCAGACGCTGACCTACTGGGCCAGCAACCAGGGAGCGAGCGTGGAGGAGGACCGGGAGGTCCTCCAGCCCGCGCTCGACCGCTTCACCGAGGAGACCGGTGTCGAGGTCGAACTGGAGGTCATCCCCTGGAGCGAGCTGTACAACCGCGTCCTCACCGCGGTCAGCAGCGGCGACGGGCCCGACGTGCTCAACATCGGCAACACCTGGGCGGCCAGCCTCCAGGAGACCGGTGCCTTCGTGCCCTACGAGGGCGCTGACCTCGAGGCGGTGGGCGGCGAGGAGCGCTTCGTCAGCACCAGCTTCGCCACCGGCGGCGCCGAGGGCCAGCCGCCGACGTCGGTGCCGCTCTACGGACTGTCCTACGCGCTGTTCTACAACCCCACCATGTTCGAGGAAGCGGGCATCGAGGCGCCGCCCGCGACCTGGGAGGAGTTCGTCGACACCGCGGACGAGCTGACCAGGGACACCGACGACGACGGCGAGGTCGACCAGTACGGCTTCGTGCTGGAGGGCGGCAACGAGCGGCAGAACTCCCACATGGCCTTCATCCTCGGCCAGCAGCAGGGCGGACAGCTGTGGGGAGAGGACGGGCCCAGCTTCTCCTCCGACGAGCAGGTCACCGCGGTCAAGCAGTGGGTGGACCTGATGGCCGTGGAGGAGGTCGTCGACCCCAGCAGCGCCGAGTTCAGCGACGGCACCCAGGGCATCAGCGACTTCGTCGACGGGCGCGCGGCCATGATCATCGTGCAGGGCAGCGCCCGCACCAGCATGGCCGCCCGCGGATTCGATGACTACGAGGTCGCCCAGGTGCCCATGCTCGACCCGCTGCCGGGCGAGCCCATCCAGAGCCACGCGGCCGGGATCAACATCAGCGTCTTCAACGACACCGACGACAAGGAGGGCGCCCTGCAACTGGTCGAGCACCTGACCAGCCCGGAGGAGCAGGTGTACCTGTCCCAGGAGTTCCAGACGCTGCCGGTGGCCACCGAGTCCTACGACAGCGAGGAGCTGCGGGGCGACGAGTCGATGGAGACCTTCCGCACGATCCTCACCGAGCACTCCGCACCGATGCCGTTGATCCCCGAGGAGGGCCAGATGGAGACGGTGCTCGGCGAGGCGATCGGCGGGCTCTTCGCCGAGGTGGCGACCGGCGGCGAGGTCACCGAGGCCGACGTCCGACAGGCCATGGAGGAAGCCGAGACCCAGATGGACGCCGCGAACTAGGCGGTGTGTCCCTTCGGTCGCCTCGTCCCCGCGGCGGGGCGACCGTCTGATGGAGGCGCTAGATGTCGACTACAGAAGAACAGGGGCCCGGTACCGCTGAGGTCCCGCACGGGGCCGGCCCCGTGGAGGAGCCGGGCAGACGGCGCACGCGCCGCCCGGGGTGGTTCCTGCCGTACGGCATGCTGCTGCCGGCGGCGGTACTGGAGCTGCTGGTCCATATCATCCCCATGGGCCTGGGGATCTACATCGCGTTCACCTCGCTGACGCAGCTGACCATCCGGCGCTGGACGACGGCGCCGCTGGTCGGCCTCGACAACTTCGTCCGCGGTCTCGATCCCGGGAACGCCCTGGGCAGCGCCCTGTTCGAGAGCCTGTTCCGCACCACCGTCTACACCGTGCTGGTGGTGGGGGTGTCGTGGGTGCTGGGGATGGCCGCCGCTGTCGCGCTGAACACGAAGTTCCGGGGGCGCGGCGTACTGCGCACCCTGTTCCTCGTGCCCTACGCCCTGCCGGTCTACGTCGCCGCGATCGTCTGGGCGTTCATGTTCAACCAGCGCGACGGCATGGTCAACCGCCTGCTCGTGGAGGATCTGGGGCTACTGGACGAGCGTCCGTTCTGGCTCATCGGTGAGAACGCCTTCTGGGTGCTGGTGATCGTGTCGGTGTGGCGGCTGTGGCCGTTCGCCTTCCTGATGCTGCTGGCGGCGCTACAGAGCATCCCCGAGGACATGTACGAGGCCGCCGCCATCGACGGCGCCTCGACCTGGAGGCGGTTCACCGGCATCACGCTGCCCATGGTGCGCTCGGCGAACGCGGTCGTGCTGCTCGTCATGACGTTGTGGACGTTCAACGAGTTCAACATCCCCTTCCTGCTCTTCGGTGACACCTCACCCGAGAGCGCACGGCTGATCTCACCGCTGATCTACGAGCACTCCTTCGTCAACTGGAACTTCGGACTGGGCTCCGCGATGAGCGTGCTGCTGCTCGTCGCGCTGATCATCGCGTCGGCGGTCTACGTCCGGATGGTGCTGCCCAAGGGGAGTGGCAATGCATGAGACACGGGGATTCCGCTGGTTCCGCCGGATCGTCCTGACCTTCCTCACCGTGTTCACCGTGCTGCCCCTGTACGTGCTGGTGGTGACCTCGGTGAAGCCGCTGGAGAACGTCCGGGGAACGTTCACCTGGCTTCCGGACCGCGTCACCCTCCAGCCGTACGTGGACATGTGGACGACGATCCCGTTGGCCCGCTATCTCACCAACAGCCTGATCGTCACCACCACGGCGACGGCCCTGGCGCTGGTGGTGGCGGTGCTGGCCGCCTATCCGCTGTCACGGCTGCGCTTCCGCGGCAGACGGCTGTTCAGCATGACGGTGCTCTCAACGCAGATGTTTCCCGGCATCCTGTTCCTGCTGCCGCTCTTCCTGATCTTCGTACGGCTGGAGGACCTCACCGGCATCGAGTTCACCGGCTCCTACACCGGGCTCATCATCACCTACCTGACCTTCGCCCTGCCGTTCTCGATCTGGATGCTGGCCGGGTACTTCAGCGCCATCCCCGAGGGTCTGGAGGAAGCGGCGATGATCGACGGCACCAGCAGGATCGGCGCCCTGGTCCGGGTCATCCTCCCCGTGGCCCGCCCGGGCATCCTCGCCGTCGGGGTGTTCGCGTTCATCACCGCCTGGGGCGAGGTGCTGTTCGCCTCGGTGCTCACCGACACCGAGACCCGCACGCTCTCCATCGGGCTGAAGCTCTACACCAGCCAGACCGACACCCTGTGGAACGAGCTGCTGGCCGCGTCGGTGACCATCTCCCTGCCGGTGGTCGTCGCCTTCATGCTGGTCCAGCGCTACCTCGTGTCCGGGCTGTCGGCGGGCGCGGTGAAGTAGCGCGCGGGGCCCCGCCCGCCTTGTCCTCCCCGGGGAAAGGGGGCGGGGCCTCACCCGGCTCACCGATCGGTCCGGGGGACTCCCCGTACAGCCGTGGAGGCCTCCAGGCCGCTGAACTCGCGCGGGAAGACGTCGCCGGGGCGGTGCCGACTGACCCGCGCCCAGGTACCCCGTCCGGTCGGCATCCCCTGGGAGGGACGTGTTCCAGCCGGAGCCCGCCCCTCTTCGACGGGATCGGTACCGAGCCGGACAGCGACCTGTTGGAGCGGGTCGCGCCGGAACGCGGGTGAGGGTGACCGTGCAGGGCAGGGGGTGGGCCCGGTCAAGGGGCTTACCCTTCGACCAGCTCCTGGAGGTAGGAGGCGGCGGTGCCGAGGGGGGCGCGGGTCTGCTCGCCCGACTCCATGTCGCGGACGGTCACCTCACCGGACTCCTGTTCCTCAGGGCCGTAGAGGACGGTGAAGCGGGCGTGCTGGGCGTTGGCCCACTGGAGCTGCTTGCCGAGCTTGCGCGACGCCCCCAGGAACATGCCCACGCGCAGGCCGCCTGAGCGCAGGCCGCCCGCCAGGCGCATCAACTCGGCCTCCCCGCCCAGAACGGTCAGGGCGACGTCGAGGCCGCGCGGTTCGGTGTCCTGGGAGTCCTGCATGGCCAGGATGCGCTCGATACCGATGGATCCACCGCAGGCGGGTGCGTCGGGGCCGCCCAGGGAGGCGACCAGGCCGTCATAGCGTCCTCCGGCCGCGACCGCGCCGGGGAAGCCCTCGGCTTCGACCTCCCAGATGGCTCCGGTGTAGTAGTCCAGGCCGCGCACCATCCGGGGGGCGAAGACGACACGGTCGCCCAGGTCGGCGGTCAGTTCCAACAGACTGTCGATCTCGGCCAGCCCCCGTTGCCCGCGTTCGGTGGTGGCGAGCTTGGAGCGGATGAGGGCCGGGTCGTCGGCGGCCACGTCCTCGGCCAGGCTCTCGGCGACGGACACGTCCAGGCCGCGTTCGTCGACGAGTTCCTTCGCGACGGCCTGGACGCCGACCTTGTCGAGCTTGTCCAGGGTGGCCAGGACCCCGTCACCGCGGTCCTCGGCCACCTCGTAGACCTCCAGCAGACCGCGCAGGGCCTCGCGGCTGTTGACCAGGAAGCGGAAGCGCTCGACTCCCAGGGCGTCGAGGCCGTCGGCGATGGCGCGCACGATCTCGGCGTCGGCCAGCGGTGAGGTGGAGCCCACGGTGTCCACGTCGCACTGGACGAACTCGCGGAACCGGCCTTCCTGGGGGCGGTCGGCCCGCCACACCGGGCCGATGGCGTACCGCTTGAAGGGGGAGGGCAGCTTGGAGCCGTGGGTGCCGATGACGCGGGCCAGCGGCACCGTGTGGTCATAGCGCAGAGCCAGGTCGGGCTGTCCGCTGGCCTCGTGGACGCCCCGGCGCAGGATCTTGAACAGGAGCTTGGACGCCTCCTCGCCGTACTTGCCGGTGACCACCTCGATCCGCTCGAACGCAGGGGTCTCCAACGGGTCGAACCCGTAGCGTTCGAAGACCTCGGAGACGGTGGCGATGGCCGCCCTCCTGCGCCTCAGGTCGTCCGCGAGGAAGTCCCGCGTTCCTGAGGGTGCCTGCGCCTTAGCCATGTTGGTGCCGCTTCCCGTGCCGTGGTGAATGCGTGGACAGCGCCAGACTACTGCTGGTCCGCTCCGCCGACCGACCAGCCGGGAAAGTACCGGCTGAGCAGCCTCACCAGCACTTTCCTCTCGCCCGGGTCTCCGTGACCGGTGTGCGCGAGCGGCGTGCCGTCGATCTCCTCCAGGGCCTCCCACCCGTTGAGGGAGTCCATGAGGTCTCGCACCCCCGTCATCGGGGACAGGGACATCTGGGGGACGATCGCGTCCAGGGCATGGGCCTGGTAGTAGATCGAGGACCGCCGCGGGGCGGTGCCGTCGATCCGTTCGCTGTGGTTCGCTTCGCCCACCCGCGGACAGCAGGAGTCCAGCAGCACCTTGGGCACGTCCCGGACGGGCATGAAGCAGTCCACGTGGCCGATGCGGCGTGTGGGGCAGGGCAGCGGGCGACGTCCGTTCATCAGGCAGAAGAGCAGTTCCGCCATGACGTCCTCACGGTTGTGGCCCATCAGCAGGCAGGCGCCGCCGATCTCGCGGTTCAGCGCGTTGCCACCCCTCGCAGGGGCGATGAGGACGCCGGACACGGTGGGGCCCGCCGTCCGGCCGGGGGCGTTGCCACCCCTCGCAGGGGCGATGAGGACCCCGACGGTAAAGCCGCAGGTCGAACAGCCCGCGACTCAGCCAAAGCAGGGCCGTTTTTCAGCGGACCTCCGGTAGTGCGGCCGCCCCCGGCGCGTCGCTGAGAACACTCCCTTCCCCGCACGTCCCGTCTCCAGCACTCCCACCGCCCGCGCCGGGGCCGTGAGCGTCCCAACCATCGTCGAATGATGGCTGAGCCATCACCCAGCCATCATTCGAACGTGCGCGTGCGTACTCGCACGCACTCCGCCGTACTACCCGGCCGCGTGACCCGAGGACGCGTCATCCGAGGTCACGACACCGATCGGGCAGCTGGCGCCGGTTCCGCCGATGCCGCAGTAGCCGTTGGGGTTCTTGGCGTCGGACAGGTACTGCTGGTGGTAGTCCTCGGCGAAGTAGAACGCGCGCAGCGGCGCGATCTCGGTGGTGATCGGCCCGTAGCCCGCCCGGGCCAGCACCGGCTGGAAGGCGTCGCGGCTGGTCTCGGCCGCGATCCGCTGGGCGTCGTCGTGGTACAGGATCGCCGACCGGTACTGGGTGCCGACGTCGTTGCCCTGGCGCATGCCCTGGGTCGGGTCGTGGCCCTCCCAGAACACCTTGAGGACCTCCGCGTACGAGATGCGCTCGGGGTCGAACACCACGCGCACCGCCTCGGTGTGCCCGGTCAGGCCCGAGCACACCTCCTCGTAGGTCGGGTTGGGCGTGTAGCCGCCCGCGTAGCCCACCGCGGTCGTGATGATCCCCCGCTCCGCGCCCAGGCGCCAGAACATGCGCTCGGCGCCCCAGAAGCAGCCCATCGCCACGTCGGCGATCTGGCTTCCCTCCGGGTAGGGCGGGGTGAGGCTGGTGCCCAGCACCGTGTGCCCGAAGGGCACGTCCATCGGGGTGTCCCGACCGGGCAGGGCGCGTGCTGGATCGACCATGGTCGTCTTTGTCCCGAACATGCTTCCCAGGGTATCCACGGGCCTGGTCCGGCGCACGGACGCGATCGAACCTGTGGACGGACGCGGACGGCGGCCGTCACCGCCGCGTCCGCGGGGAAGACACTCCGGACAATTCGTCCTACCATTGCTGGCGTGCCGGAATCCAAGCGTGGCGTCGTCCTCGGGGCGGCCGCCTTCCTCCTCTGGGGCGTAGCGGCCCTGTACTGGCCCCTCCTCTCCTCCTCCGAACCCAGCGAGATCCTCGCCCACCGCATGGTGTGGGCCCTGCTCGCGATGTGCGTCGTCCTCCTCGTCACCCGGCGGGGCTGGTCCTGGTTCCCCTCGGTCCTGCGCAGCCCCCGCCGCCTGCTGCCGGTGGCCGCGGCGGCGGTGCTGATCTCCGTCAACTGGTGGGGTTTCATCTACGCGGTCTCCACCGAGCAGACCCTCCAGGCCTCGCTCGCGTACTTCATCAACCCGCTGATGTCGGTGTGCCTGGGGGTGATGCTGTTCTCCGAGCGGCTGCGGACCCTCCAGTGGGTGGCGGTCGGCCTCGGCGTCCTGGCCGTGGCCGTGATGACCGTCGCCTACGGCGTGGCCCCGTGGCTGTCGCTGCTCATGGCCTCCTCCTTCGCCGCCTACGGCGCGGTGAAGAAGTACGTGGACCTGGACGGCGTGCAGAGCCTGTCCATCGAGACCCTGGTGATGTTCCTGCCCGCGCTGGGCTTCGTGATCCACTTGGAGGCCACCGGCGCCGGGACCGCGTTCTCGGTGTCGGCGGGCCACACCGCCCTGCTGGTCGGCGGCGGCTTCGTGACCGCCCTGCCGCTGCTGCTGTTCGGCGTGGCCGCGCGCCAGGTCCCCCTGAGCGTCATCGGCATCCTCCAGTACATCGCCCCGGTCATCATGTTCTTCGTCGGCTGGCTGGTGCAGGGCGAGGACATGCCGCCCGCCCGCTGGCTGGGCTTCGCGCTGGTGTGGCTGGCGCTGTGCGTGTTCGTCGTCGACCAGGTCCGCGACGTCCGTTCCCGTCCCCGGCCACGGGCCTCCGACCGGGGCCGGGAAGGGGAGCAGGCCGGGGAACAGCCCGGAAAGCAGGACGAGGGCCCCGAGGACCAGCGACGACGGGAGCTCGGGCGGCCCCGGAAGCCGCTTCCGGGGGAGCCCACCCGGCCGGAGCCCGCGGACTGACCCGCCCTTCCCCGGTTGCGGAAAACCCAAACTACCCTCTGTGACTCTGTGCTAACGTCAGGTCGCGAGTCGGGGATCTCCCCCGGCTCGGACCAGGCCGCACGTCCCGGAGGGCCCTCCCATGCCTCGCACCAGCCGAACGGCACGCGCCACGCGCGCCGTCGCGGCCGTGTGCCCTGAGGCTCCCTCCCTGCTCCTGCTGCCGCTGCTGGCCGGGGCGCTGCTGGTCGGCCTGTGGCTGCTCGGCGCGGCCCCCGCCTCCGCCGACTCCGACTCCGGCACGGGCGCCTCCCGCTCCCTGCTCGGCGAGGGTTCGCTCACCGCCGGTCGGCTGTCGGACGGCTTCTCCGGCACCTCCGGGAGCCATGACCGCGCCTCCTCGGAGCGCACCGCCCCGCACCACACCCTGCGGGACCGCGACTCCTCCGACCGCGTCTCCCTGGACAGCGCGTCCCTGGACGCCTCCTCCCTCCGGCTCGGGGACTCCGGCCGCCTCGGCGAGGTCGTCCCCGAGGGCGTCGGCCAGGTGACCGAGCCGGTCGCCTCCACCCTCGGCACGGTGCACCGGCGCCTCGAGCACGGGGCCGAGCGCACCGCCGCCGAAACCGCCGCGGTCCTGCCCGAGGCCGCGTGGCCGGTCGCCGGGATGGGCGAGGGCGCACGGCGTGTGGTCCGCGGACTCGACCGCGACGGCCACACCGCCGGGGGACTCCTCTCCCCCGTGGCCTCCGCGGTCTCCGCGATCTCCGCGATCTCCGATCCCGCCCCGGAGCCTGACGGCGACGGCTCCGGAACCGGCCCGCGCGAGCGGTCGGAGGACGACGGCGCCGTTGGCGGGACCGCGCACGAGACCGTTCACGGGCACGGCGCCGCCCTCCCCGCGGACACCGCCGGGGCCTCCGCCGGTGAGGACCGGAGCGAGCGGCCGGGCCCCGCGGCCCCGGTCCCCGGTTCCTCCGCCCACCAGCTCACCACCGGTTCGGCCGCGCCCGCAGGGGGCTCCGCCCCCGTTCCCGCCGTCGCGGGCTACCTCACCGCGGCGCCCGTCACCGCGCCCTCCGCCGACGCCGTCCTGCTCGCCGCCCGGGCCCTGCTCACGGTGCCCGGCGGCCCCAGCGACGACCCCACGGTCTCGCCCGACTAGGACGCGCCCCTCCCGCGCGGACGCACGCTCCCGCGCACGGACCCGTCCCAGCCCGGCCCTCCGCGCGCCCTCTGGGAGCTGACCTGAGTCCCGTGCCCCGTTCACGGAATTCACGCCAGCCGGTGGTCCGCCCCGGCTCCGGCCGAGCGCGCCCCACGCGTTTGGCCCCCCGTATCCACTGATCCAGAGCACAACCTCCGAAGGGAAACCCATGACGCAGGTCAAGCGCATATCAGCCAGGGCCGTCCTCCTCGCCGCCGGAACGGCCGGCTTCGTCGCCCTCGGCGCCGGGGTCTCCGGTGCCGAGACCCTCTCCTCGCCCGTCCACGAGATCGCGCCCGTCGTCGAGCGCGCCCTGGTGGAGGGCGTCGCCCCCACCCTGAACAGCGTGGCGCCCGAGGGCGTCGGGCCGATCGCCGACAGCGCCCTGTCGGAGCTCCAGGAGACCGCGCACAACCCCGACAAGCCCGCTCCCGACCTGTCCGCCCCGCTGCCCGAGGGGGAGGACATCCGAACCCCGCTCGGCGAGGTGCCCAACCCGACCTCCGAGCTGGCCGACACCGTCTTCGAGGTCCAGGACGCCACCGGCCTGGACGGCGACCCCCACGACACCATCGGCCACGACGCCGGGCGGGCCCTGGAGCACGGCGGCCACCGGGCGGGCGAGGCCGTGGAGGAGACCGCCGTCACGGTGCTGCCGCACACCCTGGAGTCGGTCTACGGGCTGCGCGAGCAGGTGGACCTGCCCCGGGTCGACCAGGTCGCCCAGCTGCCGGACACCTCCCGGCTCCACGACGTCGCCAGGCTGCCCGACACCTCGGACCTGTCCTCGGTGACCGGCGGCAACAGCCTGGCGCTGGACGGCGCCGAGGCCCCCGCCCTGGAGGACGCCCTGGGACTGGGCGGCTCCTCCACCGTGCGGCAGAGCGCGTCGGCGCCCGCGACACCCGGCCTGGGCGACCTGGCCGACGCCCTCAAGAGCGGTTCCGAGAGCGGCGACCTCCGGGCCGCCGAGCTCCAGCCCCTGAACGTGGAGGGCCCCCTGGCCGAGTCCGAGGTGCCCCGCCTCTCCGGCACCGGCGTGCCCGTGGTCGACGACGCGGTGGACTCCGTCGTGCCGCAGCTCGCCGACGCCGGGGTGCCCGGGGTCGCGGAGGGCGTCAACACCGAGACCGCCGAGGACCTGGTGGCCGCGCTGAGCCGGGGCACGGACCTGCTGAACGACGTGGACACCAGCGACCTGCTGTCCGTCGAGGGCGGCACCGTCCCGCAGGAGACCCCCGCGGGCATGACGCAGCACCCGACCTTCATGGACCTGCCCGGTTCCGAGGCCCTGCCCGTCGTGAGCTAGGTGTCCTGACCCACGACCCCGCACAGCCGGCGGGCGCGACGGCTCTCCCCCGCCGCGCCCGCCGGTCCCGGGGCGGCCCGCCGGGCACCTGAACGGAATCCCACCGCGACACCGGCACGGCCTCCCCGCACGGCGGGACTGAGAGAACGGCGACGGCGCCGCCCCACCGGGCGGCGCCGTCGTCAGTCCTTGGGTCCCTTGTCCCTCGGTCGCGCGGGCGTCCTCGTGGACACCCGCGGGAGGTCAGCCCGAGCGCTCGACCACGTAGTCGCACAGCGCCTCGAAGGCGCCCCTCGCCGGGCTCTCGGGCAGGGTCGCCAGCTCCGCGCGCGCCTTGTCGGCCCAGCCGCGCAGGGTGGCCTCGGCCTCGGCCATCGCCGGGTGCACCCGCAGCAGCGCCAGCGCCTCCTCGGCCTCCTCGTCCCCCAGCGGGCGGCCCAGCAGCGACTTGAGCCGCTCGTCCGCCGCGTCCTGGGAGCGCAGCGCGTAGAACATCGGCAGGGTCAGCACGCCCTCGCGCAGGTCCGTCCCCGGGGTCTTGCCCGAGTCCGTGCTCTCGCTCGCCACGTCCAGCAGGTCGTCGGCCAGCTGGAAGGCCATCCCCAGCGCGTCGCACGCCCGCGTGACCGTCCCGATCGTCTCGGGGTCGACCTTGCCGAACATGCCGCCGAACTCCGCCGACGACGCGATCAGGGACGCCGTCTTGTCGCTGATCACCCTCAGGTAGTGGTCCAGCGGGTCGGTGCCCTCCTGCGGACCGGAGGTCTCCAGGATCTGCCCCTGCACCAGGCGCCCGAACGTGGTCGCCTGGAGCCGGACCGCCTCGGTGCCCAGGTCGGCGAGCATCTCCGAGGCGCGGGCGAACACGTAGTCGCCGGTCAGGATGGCGACGCTGTTGCCCCAGCGCTGGTTGGCGCTGGGCTCGCCGCGCCGCAGCTCCGCCTCGTCCATGACGTCGTCGTGGTAGAGCGTGGCCACGTGGGTGAGCTCCACCACGGCCGCGGCCGGGATGAGGTCGGGCACGGACGGGTCCCCGAAGTGGGAGGCCAGCAGCACCAGGGTCGCGCGGAAGCGCTTGCCCCCGGCCACCAGCAGGTGGGACGCCGCCTCGGTCAGCAGGGGGTCGCTCGACGCGACCGACTCCCGCAGCAGGTCCTCGACCTTCTCCAGGTCGTCCTGGACCTCCCGGGCAAGGGCATCGTCGACTCTCGGCAGAGCGAGAAACCCGCTCGGGACAGCACCGCTCACCGTACAGCTCCACCTGTCGAACGGCACGGAGGTGACCCCGGGTGAGGGGGCCGCCGCGTGCTCAGCACATGAACATGATCCGACTTGCCACGGTATCCGACCCGGAATGAACAGCCAAAGCCACACCCGGGTACGGAACCGGCAGGTGACCAATCCCAGGTCAGACCCGGTAATTGGTCACTCTGCCGGTCACTTGGGGTCAGCGTTCGCGCCCGCCTCGGACCCCGCGCCCGTACCCGCCGGTCAGCGCACGTCCACGGCCGCCGGTCACTCCGCGCCTCCGGCGGATCCGGTCTCCGTGGACGCCTGGTCCACCATCACCGAGGTCGGAGCCTGGTCGGCGTCGACCGAGGGCAGCAGGTTGTCGAGCACCGCGCCCGGGTACACGCCGAGCAGCAGCGTCGCCGCCACCCCGATCGCGATGACCCCGCCCGTGGCCGCGCCCGCGCGCACCACCGTGGGGCCCTCGCCCTCCGGGTCCCGGAAGAACATCACCACGATGATCCGCACGTAGAAGAACGCGGTCACCGCGCTGCTCAGCACACCCACCACGACCAGCGGAACGGCACCGGCCGCCACCGCCGCCTCGAACACCGCGAACTTGCCGATGAAGCCGCTCGTGAGCGGGATCCCGGCGAACGCCAGCAGGAACAGCGCCAGCGCCCCGGCCAGCGCCGGCGAGCGGCGGCCCAGCCCCGCCCACCGGTCCAGGTCGCCCAGCTCCTGGCCGCCGTCCTTGGTCCGCACCAGCGTCACCACGGCGAACGCGCCCAGCGTGGTGAACCCGTAGGCCGCCAGGTAGAACATGGCGCCCGCGAGCCCGTCCGTGCTGCCCGCCACGACCGCGGTCAGGATGAACCCGGCGTGCACCACCGACGAGTAGGCCAGCAGCCGCTTGACGTCGCGCTGGGTCACCGCGATGACCGCGGCCACGACCATCGTCAGGACGGCCACCGCCCACAGCATCGGCTCCCAGGTCTGGGCCGAGCCCCCGAAGGGCACGAAGAACACCCGCAGCAGGGCCCCGAACGCGGCGACCAGCGTGCAGGAGGCCATCAGGGCCGTGATCGGGGTCGGCGCGCCCTGGTACACGTCCGGCTTCCAGTTGTGGAAGGGCACCGCGCCGACCTTGAACAGCAGGCCGACCGCCACCAGGCCGATGCCCATGAGCAGCAGCGGCTCGCCGTCGCCGCCCTGGAAGATGTCCGCGCCGCCCGCCTCGACGGCCGCGCGGATCTCGCCGAAGTTCACCGAGCCCGCGTAGCCGTAGACCATGGCGGCGCCGAACAGGAAGAACGCCGAGGAGAACGCGCCCAGCAGGAAGTACTTGACCGCGGCCTCCTGCGAGAACAGGCGGCGGCGTCGGGCCAGTCCGCACAGCAGGTACAGCGGCAGGCTCATGACCTCCAGCGCGATGAACATCGTCAGGAAGTCGTTCGAGGCCGGGAACATCAGCATCCCCAGCACCGCGAACATCACCAGCGGGTACACCTCGGTGTGCTGGGAGCCCGCCAGGATGTGCGCGCGCTCCTCCTCGCTGCCGGGCACCGTCGCCGCCTGCGCGGCGAACGCGTCGCGCCCGTCCCGGCGCTCGGAGATCAGCAGCAGGCTCACCAGCGCCAGCACGGTGATGGTGCCCTGGAAGAAGATCACCGTCCGGTCCACCGCCAGCGCCCCGGCGCCGACCGTCACCCCCGGCGCGTCCTCGGGCAGCGAGCCCACCTGGAGCACCAGCAGGACGAACGCGGCCAGCAGCGCGAGCGCCGCGAGCCCGATCTGGATGCCGCGGCGCCGCCCCTGCGGGACGAACGCCTCGAACAGCACGCCCAGCACACCGGCGGCGAACACCGTGAGCAGCGGCGCGAGCAGCCACCAGTCCAGCTGCGGCGGCGCCTCGGTGATGACGGGAAGGTCCATGTGGGGGATCACTCCGCGTCTCCTTCCTCTTCCTGGGCGCCCGCGGCGCCCCCGGTCCCGCTGTCAGGGCCCGCGCCGACCTCCACGGTGCGCTCCACCGCGGGGTTGATCACGTCCAGCACCGGCTGCGGGTACAGGCCGAGCAGGAGGATGAGCGCGAGCAGCGGGGCCACCGCCCACGTCTCCCGCGCGGACAGGTCGCGCAGTCCGGTCAGGTCCTCCCTGGTGGGTCCGTTCATGGTGCGCTGGTACATCCACAGGATGTAGAGCGCGGCCAGGACCACGCCGACCGCCGCGATGATCGCGGGGGCCGGGCTGAACGCGTACACGCCGACGAACACCAGGAACTCGCTGACGAACGGTGCCAACCCCGGCAGCGCCAGACCGGCCAGGCCCGTCACCAGGAACACCCCGGCCAGCCGGGGCGCGATCCGCTGCACGCCGCCGTAGTCGCTGATGAGCGCGGAGCCGCGGCGGGCGATCAGGAAGCCCACGACCAGGAACAGCGCCCCGGTCGCGAACCCGTGGTTGACCATGTACAGGGCGGCTCCGGCCTGTCCCTGCGCGGTCAGGGCGAAGATGCCCAGGGTGATGAAGCCGAAGTGGGAGACCGACGTGTACGCCACCAGGCGCATCATGTCGTTCTGCCCGATGGCCAGGATCGCGCCGTAGATGATGCTCACCAGGCTCAGCGCCACCACCGGCCACACGAACCAGGACACGGCCGCCGGGAACAGCTCCAGGCAGTAGCGCAGCATCCCGTAGGTGCCGACCTTGTCCAGCACGCCGACCAGCAGCACGGCGGTGCCCGGGCGCGAGGCGCCCGCCGCCGAGGGCAGCCAGGTGTGCACGGGCCACATCGGCGCCTTGATCGCGAAGGCGACGAAGAAGCCGAGGAACAGCCAGCGGGCCGTGGCCGGGTCCACGGCGGCCAGGGCGCTGCCCTCGCCGACCAGGTCGCTCCACAGGAAGGTGCCGCCGACGACGTACACGCCGATCACCGCGACCAGCATGACCAGGCCGCCGGCGAGGCTGTAGAGCAGGAACTTGACCGCGGCTCTGGCCCGGTCGTCGCCGCGCCCGTAGCGCCCGATCATGAAGTAGACCGGGATGAGCATGGCCTCGAAGAACACGTAGAACAGGAAGACGTCGGTGGCGGCGAAGACGCCGATCATCATCGCTTCCAGGACCAGGATGAGCGCGAAGTACCCGCGCCCCCCGTCCTCGCGGTCGTCGTGCTCGCGCCAGGCGGCCAGGACCACCAGGGGCACCAGCACGGCCGACATCAGGACCAGCGCCAGGGCGATGCCGTCCACGCCCACGGCGTAGCTGACGCCGAAGCGCGGGATCCAGGGGTAGACCTCCTCGAACTGGAGGGCTCCCGCCCGGGAGGTGTCGAACTGGAGGGCCATGGCCCCGAGCACGAGCAGGGTGGCGAGCGAGAAACCCAGCGTGAGCCGCTTGGCGGTCTCAGCCGGGGCCCCGCCCCTGGCCGCGGCGGCGGGCCGCACGGCCGTCGCCGTGGTGGTGGCGCCTCCGGAGGAGGCGGTGGCGGACGAGGCGGCCGAGGCCGCGGCCGTCCGCTCCGTGGCGGCCTTGGCGGTGCGCGGCAGCGCCCAGACCAGGACCGCGCCGACCGCGGGGAGCGCGATCGCGATGGTGAGCCAGGGGATCATGTCAGAACCTCACAGCCAGCGTCGCGGCGACGATGACGGCGCCGAAGAGCATGGTGAGCGCGTACGTGCGGGCGAACCCGGTCTGGACCCGGCCCAACCCGCTGGAGGAGTCGCGCACCCCGGTGCCCAGTCCGTCGACCGCCCCGTCGATGACCTTGTCCTCGATGACGAGCAGGGCCCGGGTGAGCTGCTGGCCGGGCCGCATGAGCAGGCCCTCGTTGATCTCGTTGCCGTACAGCTCGCGGCTGGCGGCGACGGTGACGAGGTTGCCCCGGGGCGCGGTGCGCTCCACCGGCCTGCGCAGGTACACCGCCCAGGCGGCGGCCACGCCCAGGACCATGACGCCCAGGGCGGCCAGTCCGTAGGGCGCGGTGAACGCGTGCACGACGTCGAAGTGGTGCGGGTGGGCCCCGGTGGCCGGGGCCAGGAAGCCCGCGAACCGGTCGCCGAGCGTGAGGAAGGCGCCCAGCGCGACCGATCCGACGGCCAGCACCACCATGGGGGCGGTCATGCTGACCGGTGACTCGTGCGGGTGCACTCCCTCGTCCCACCGCTTCTTGCCGAGGAAGGTCATGAAGACCATCCGCGACATGTAGAAGGCGGTGAGTCCGGCGCCGACGATGACGGCGGTCCCGAGCACCATGCCCTGGGTGCCGCCCACGCCGAAGGCCGCGGAGATGATGCTCTCCTTCGTCCACCAGCCCGACAGCAGCGGGAAGCCGATGATGGCCAGGTAGCCGAGGCCGAAGGTGACGAAGGTGACCGGCATGACCCGGGCCAGCCCGCCGTAGCGGCGCATGTTCACGCCGTCGTTCATGGCGTGCATGACCGATCCGGCGCCCAGGAACAGCCCGGCCTTGAAGAAGCCGTGGGTGACCAGGTGGGCGATGGCGGCCACGTAGCCGACCGGGCCGAGCCCGGCGGCCAGGACCATCATGCCGATCTGGCTCATCGTGGACCCGGCCAGGGACTTCTTGATGTCGTCCTTGGCCGAGGCGATGATCCCGCCCGCCAGCATGGTCGCGGCGCCCACGACCGTGACCACGGTCTGGGCCACCGGGGCGCCCTCGAAGATGGGTCCGGCGCGCACGATGAGGTACACGCCCGCGGTGACCATGGTGGCCGCGTGGATGAGCGCGGACACCGGGGTCGGGCCCTCCATGGCGTCGAGCAGCCACGCCTGGAGCGGCAGCTGCGCGGACTTGCCGCAGGCGCCCAGGAGCAGCAGCAGCCCGATCGCGAGCAGCACGCCGTCGCTCGCGCCCGGGACGGCCGCGAACACGTCGCTGAAGCTGACCGCGCCCAGCACCGCGAACATGATCATGATCGCGATGAGCAGGCCCATGTCGCCGACGCGGTTGATGAGGAACGCCTTCTTGGCGGCCACCGCGGCGGAGGGCTTGTACTGCCAGAACCCGATGAGCAGGTAGGACGCCAGGCCCACACCCTCCCAGCCGAGGAAGAGCAGCACGAAGTTGTCCGCGAGCACCAGCACGAGCATGGCGGCCACGAACAGGTTGAGGTAGGCGAAGAAGCGCCGCCTGCCCGGGTCCTCGGCCATGTAGCCGACGGAGTAGATGTGGATGAGCGACCCCACGAAGGTGATCAGCAGGACAAAGCTGATCGAGAGGGGGTCGACGAGCAGGTCCACCCCGGCGGAGAACTCGCCGACGGAGAACCACTCGTAGACGGGGACGGAGACGCTGCGCGCGTCGGCCGCCCTGCCGAGCAGGTCGAACAGGACGAGGAGCGCCCAGGCGAAGGAGGCGACCGGCAGGGCCGTGGCCAGCCAGTGCCCCCACTTGTCGGTGCGCCTGCCGCCGAGCAGCAGGATCGCCGCGCCCGCGAGCGGCAGGGCGATGAGCAGCCATGCGCCCGACAGCACGGCGCTGTCGGCCGCGGTCGCCACCACGGGTTCGGCGGCGAGGTACGCGTGAGATGTCACAGCCACGTCGCCTTCTAGTGCTTGAGCAGGTTGGCGTCATCCAACGACGCCGACCTGCGGGTTCGGAAGATCTGCATGATGATCGCGAGGCCCACGACCACCTCCGCGGCGGCGACGACCATCACGAAGAAGGCGATGACCTGCCCCTCGATGTCCCCGTGCATCCGGGCGAACGCGACGAACGCCAGGTTGCAGGCGTTGAGCATCAGCTCCACGCACATGAAGACGATGATCGCGTTGCGCCGGACCAGGACGCCGACGGCGCCGATGGTGAACAGCAGCGCCGCGAGGACGATGTAGTTCATCGGGTCCACGAGGACTCGACCTCCTGTCCGTTGCCGTTGCCGTTGCGCGGTCCGTCCGCGTCGTCGGGACCGCCGGAGCCCCCGGCCTCGCCGGGGCCGTCGCCCTCGTCGGCGTCGCCCTCGACCCGCGTGCCGGTCTCCACCTGGCCCCCGGGCGCCTCCGCGGCGGGCCGGGCCCGGTCGTCGGCGGCCGGCTCGGCCGTCTTGGAACCGGCCGAGGCCGAGGCCCCGCCGGGCAGCGCCGCCTGGCCGGTGCGCACGGTCTCGGGCACCCTGGACTGGTACTCGGGGTCGCGCGCGGTCAGGACGGGGTTGAGCGAGAGCTGGGAGACCGAGCCGTCCGGCAGCAGCGCGGGCATGTCGATCGCGTTGTGCCGGGCGTAGGTGCCCGGTCCCGGCAGCGGTGTCGGGTGGTCGCCGCGGATGCGGTCCTCGGCGATCTCCCGCTGTGTGCGGCGCTTCCTGGTCCGGGCGGTGTGCGCCAGGACCATCGCGCCCAGGACCGCGGTGATGAGCAGCGCGCCGGTGGCCTCGAAGGCGATCACGTAGCGCAGCAGCAGCTCGCCCGCGATCCACGGGATGGTGCCCCCGGCAGCCGCGGCTCCCTCGGTGAGGCCGACCGGGTCGCCCACGGCGATGCGGGTGATGCCGGTGGCCAGGGCGCCGACGAAGGCCAGGGCGACGACGGCCGTCATGACGCGCTGTCCGCTGATGGTCTCCACCAGGGAGTCGGCCGAGCTGACGCCGATGAGCATCAGCACGAACAGGAACAGCATGAGGACGGCGCCGGTGTAGACGACGATCTGCACGACCATGAGGAAGGGCGCCGCGTTGATGCCGTAGAACACGGCCAGGCCGAGCATGGTCAGCGCCATGGACATCGCCGAGTGCACGGCCTTGCGGGAGAAGACCACGCCCAGGGCGCCGAGGAGGACCACGGCGCCCAGGATCCAGAACGCGGTCGCCTCGCCGCCGCCGATCGGCGCGGCCAGGTACAGCGGCTGGTCGGACGGCGGGGCGGCGGGGACGCTGGTGAGCGGGTTCAACGGACCGCCTCCGGAGTCTCGGGCGCCTCGTGCCCGTCCTGTGAGCCGTGCTGGCCGCGCCCGGTGGCGTAGTAGTCCTGCTCGGTCTCGCCCAGGCGCATGGGGTGAGGCGGCTGCTCCATCCCCTCGCGCAGCGGGGCCAGCAGCTGCTCCTTGGTCCAGATCAGGCTCTGCCTGCTGTCGTCGGCCAGTTCGTACTCGTTGGTCATCGTCAGGGCGCGCGTGGGGCAGGCCTCCACGCACAGCCCGCACAGGATGCACCGCAGGTAGTTGATCTGGTAGACCCGGCCGTAGCGCTCGCCGGGCGAGTACCTGTCGTCGTCGGTGTTGTCACCGGCCTCCACGTAGATGGCGTCGGCCGGACAGGCCCAGGCGCACAGTTCGCACCCGATGCACTTCTCCAGGCCGTCGGCCCACCTGTTCAGCTGGTGCCGTCCGTGGAAGCGCGGCGCCGTGGGGCGCTTGACCTCCGGGTACTCGACGGTCGGCACCTTCTTGAACATCGTGTGGAAGGTGACACCGAAACCCTTGACGGGGTTGAGCCACTCAAGCACCGGTAACCTCCTCACCCTTCTTGTTGCGGTCGGCGGCGGCCGGGGCCGTCCGCGGCGGTTCGGCGAGCATGCTGCTGCCGTAGTGCGGGGCGGCGCTCGGCGGAACCGGGAAGCCGCCGAAGGCGGGGTCCCGGTGCGCCCGTCGGGCGTTCTCGGCGCGCTGGCGGGCCTCCTCGGCGCGCTCGCGGCGCGCGTGGCGCAGCCAGGCGGCGAAGGCGGCCACGGTCGCGGCGGTGAAGGCGGCGACCACCGCGCCGATGACCACCGGGGAGGCGCCGTCCAGGACGAGCATCCGCACGACGGCGACGGCGGTGATCCACACCAGCTGGATCGGGATGAGCACCTTCCAGCCCAGCTTCATGAGCTGGTCGTAGCGCACCCGGGGCAGGCTGCCGCGCGCCCAGATGAACAGGAACATCACGCAGGCGAACTTGAGCAGCCACCACAGGGCGGGCCACCAGCCCTCGTTGGCGCCCGGCAGGAACGCCGTGATCCCGGGCGGGGCGAGCCAGCCGCCGAGGAAGAGCGTGACGGACACGGCGGCGACCGTGCACATGTTCACGTACTCCGCGAGGAAGAACATCGTGAACTTCATGGACCCGTACTCGGTCATGAAGCCGCCGACGATCTCGCCCTCGCCCTCGGCCAGGTCGAAGGGCAGCCGGTTGGTCTCGCCGACCATCGTCACCAGGTAGATGAGGAAGGACGGCAGGAGCAGCACGGCGAACCACAGCCCGCGCTGGGACTCGACGATCCCCGAGGTGGTCAGGGTCCCGGACATGATGAA
This sequence comes from Nocardiopsis synnemataformans, assembly GCF_965343085.1. Lineage (NCBI taxonomy): Bacteria > Bacillati > Actinomycetota > Actinomycetes > Streptosporangiales > Nocardiopsidaceae > Nocardiopsis > Nocardiopsis synnemataformans. The sequence continues at coordinate 57,419 of NZ_CBDRFA010000029.1, forward strand.
GACCGCGACGAAGGACAGGCCCATCGCGATCTCGTAGCTGATCACCTGCGCGGAGGCGCGCAGGCCGCCGAGCAGGGCGTAGGGCGACTGGGAGGCCCAGCCGCCGAGCACGAACCCGTAGACGCCCAGCGCGGCGGTGGCCAGGACCACCAGGGCCGCGACGGGCAGGTCGGTGAGCTGGAGCGGGGTGATGACCCCGAACAGGTTCACCTCGGGTCCGATCGGGATGACCGAGAAGGCGATGAAGGCGGGCACGGCCGCGATCACCGGCGCGGCGATGTAGACGAACCGGTCCACCCCGCGCGGGATCAGGTCCTCCTTGAGGGAGAGCTTGATGCCGTCGAAGAGCGACTGGAGCAGGCCGAAGGGGCCCATCCGGTTGGGTCCGTGGCGCTGCTGCATCCGGCCCATGACCTTGCGGTCGGCCATGATCATCATCAGCACGCAGAGCATGAGGAAGACGAAGATCGCCAGCGCCTTGATGGTGGTGATCCACCAGGGGTCGCCGCCGAAGGCGCTCAGTGCCTCCTCGGAGGCCAGGTGGGCGGTCACCCGCGGATCGAGAGCGGCGGGGGTCACTGCTGCCTCCCGTTGGTGCTGGCGGACCCGTTGCTGGCGGTCCCGTTGGTGGTGGGCGCGGCCAGCAGGACGGTCTGCCCCGCGCCGCCTCCCAGGTCGCGGGGCACGTCGCACCCGTCGGCGTTGGCCGGGAGCCAGACGACCCGGTCGGCGATGTCGGTGACGATGACCGGCACGGAGACCGAGCCGCGGGCACCGGTGACGTGGAGCGTCCCGCCGTCGGGGACGCCGACCTCGTCGGCCGTGGCCTGGGACAGGTAGGCGCGCGCCTGCCGGGCGGTCCCGGCGAGGTAGGGCTCGCCGTCCTCCATGCGGCCGGTGCCGAGCAGCTGGCGCCAGGTGGACAGCAGGGCCTGGCCGGGCTCGGGCCGCACGACCTCGGCGGGCCGCACCCGCGGCCCGTCCGCGCGCTCGCCGGTCCACAGGCCCAGCTCCATCAGCTCGCCGTAGGCGGACGCGGCGTCGGGCAGGCCCAGGTGCACGTCCATCTGGTCGGCGATCGCGGAGAGCACCCGCAGGTCGGACAGCGCGCCGGGCACCCTGAGCGCGTCGCCGAAGGGCCGGTGGCGGCCCTCCCAGTTGACGAAGGTGCCGGACTTCTCGGCGACGGCGGCCACCGGCAGCACCACGTCGGCGCGGTCGGTGACGTCGCTGGCGCGCAGTTCGAGGCTGACGACGAACGGCACCCGGGCCAGGGCCGCGCGGGCGGCGTCGGGGTCGGGCAGGTCGTCCAGCTCCACCCCGGCGATCACCAGGGCGTCCAGCTCCCCGGCGGCGGCCGCCGCCAGGATGGCGGCGGTGTCGCGTCCGGGGGCCTCGGGCAGGGAGCCCGTGTTCCAGACCCGGGCGACCTCGGCGCGGGCGGAGGGGTCGGTGACCGGTCGGCCTCCGGGCAGCAGGCCCGGCAGCGCTCCGGCGTCGACGGCCCCGCGCTCCCCGGCGCGGCGCGGCACCCACACCAGGCGGGCGCCGGTCCGCTCGGCCAGGGCCGCGGCGGCGGTCAGGGCGCCGGGCACGGCGGCCAGGCGCTCGCCCGCCAGGATGACCGCGCCCTCCTCGTTCAGGGCGGCCACGACGCCGGGGTCGTCGGTGTCCAGGGCGTTGAGGACGCGGGCCTCGTCTCCGGGCACGGCCCTGACCAGGGTCCCCCGGGTCTTGGTCAGGCCCAGGCTGGCGTGGGAGCCGACCGAGTAGACCTTGAGGCCGCGCTTGCGCACGCCCTTGCGCAGCCGCAGGAAGACCAGGGGCGACTCGTCCTCGGGCTCGAACCCGGCCAGCAGGACCGCGGGCGCCTTCTCCAGGGCGGTGAAGTCCACGCCGACCGGGGTCCCGGCCACGTGGGCGGCCAGGAAGTCGGCCTCCTCGGGCGAGTGCGCGCGGGCCCGTGCGTCCACGTCGTTGGTGCGCAGGGCCACGCGGGCGAACTTGGCGTAGGCGTAGGCGTCCTCGTAGGTGAGGCGGCCCCCGGTCAGGACGCCGACCCGGCCGCGCGCGGCGGCCAGCCCCTGGGCGGCGAGGCCGATGGCCTCGGACCAGGAGGCGAACTCCAGGGCCCGGGACTCCTCGTCGCGCACGAGCGGGCGGGACAGGCGGTCGGACTGGGTGGTGTAGCTGAACGCCCACCGGCCCTTGTCGCAGTTCCACTCCTCGTTGACCTGCGGGTCGTCCCCGGCCAGGCGGCGCATGACCTTGCCGCGCCGGTGGTCGGTGCGCTGGGCGCACCCGTCGGCGCAGTGCTCACACACGCTGGGCGTGGACACCAGGTCGAAGGGGCGCGACCGGAACCGGTAGGCGGAGCCGGTGAGCGCGCCGACCGGGCAGATCTGCACGGTGTTGCCGGAGAAGTAGGACTGGAAGGGCTCGCCCTCGGCGATGCCGACCTGCTCGTCGGCGCCGCGCTCCATCAGCTCGATGAGCGGGTCGCCCGCGACCTGCGCGGCGAAGCGGGTGCAGCGGGCGCACTGCACGCAGCGCTCCCGGTCCAGCAGCACCCCGGTGGACAGCGCGATCGGCTTGGGGAAGGTCCGCTTGACGTCGGTGAAGCGGGTCTCGCCCCGCCCGGTGGACATGGCCTGGTTCTGGAGGGGGCACTCGCCGCCCTTGTCGCAGACCGGGCAGTCCAGCGGGTGGTTGATGAGCAGGAACTCCATGATCCCGCGCTGGGCCTTCTCCGCCACCGGGGAGGTCAGGTGGGTGTTGACCACCATCCCCTCCATGACGGTGATGGTGCAGGAGGCCTGCGGCTTGGGCATGCCGCGCCCGTTGCCCATGTCGGGGATCTCGACCAGGCACTGGCGGCAGGCCCCGACCGGGTCCAGCAGCGGATGGTCGCAGAACCTCGGGATCTGGATGCCCAGGAGTTCGGCGGCCCGGATCAGGAGGGTCCCCTTGGGCACCTGGACCTGGAACCCGTCGATGGTGACGGTGACGAGGTCCTCGGGCGGCGGCGCGGGCGCGGCGCCGCCGGAGGAGTTGGAGGTGACGGTCACTGGTGTCCTCCCGTCGTGGTCGGCCGGTCGCCCCAGAGGGTGGCCCGGGAGTGGTCGAAGGGGCAGCCGCCCCGCTCCACGTGGTCGATGTACTCCTGGCGGAAGTGCTTGATCGAGGAGGTGACTGGGCTGGTCGCGCCGTCGCCGAGGGCGCAGAAGGAGCGGCCGAGCAGGTTGTCGCAGATGTCCAGGAGCTTGTCGAGGTCGGCCTCGGTGCCCTGCCCGTTCTCCAGCCGGTCCAGGACCTGGACCATCCAGAAGTTGCCCTCGCGGCAGGGCGTGCACTTGCCGCAGGACTCGTGGGCGTAGAAGGCGATCCAGCGGCCGACGGCCTTCACCACACAGGTGGTCTCGTCGAAGATCTGGAGGGCGCGGGTGCCGAGCATGGACCCGGCGGCACTCACCGACTCGAAGTCGAGCGGGGTGTCCAGGTGCTCCTCGGTGAAGATCGGCGTGGAGGAGCCGCCGGGCGTCCAGAACTTGAGCTGGTGCCCGGGCCGCATCCCGCCCGACATGTCGAGCAGCTCGCGCAGGGTCACGCCCAGCGGGGCCTCGTACTGGCCGGGGTTGGCCACGTGCCCGGACAGGGAGAAGAAGCCGAACCCGGCGGACTTCTCGGTGCCCATGGACGTGAACCAGTCGGCGCCGTTGGCCACGATGCTCGGCACGCTGGCGATGGACTCGACGTTGTTGACCACGGTCGGCGAGGCGTAGAGACCGGCGACCGCGGGGAAGGGCGGCTTGAGCCGGGGCTGGCCCCGGTAGCCCTCCAGGGAGTCCAGCAGCGCGGTCTCCTCGCCGCAGATGTAGGCGCCCGCCCCGGCGTGGACGACGACGTCGAGGTCGAAGCCGGTACCCAGGACGTCCCTGCCGAGCAGCCCGGCCTCGTAGGCCTCGGCGACGGCCCGGCGCAGGCGCCGGATGACGTGCACGACCTCGCCGCGCACGTAGATGAAGGCCTGGCTGGCCCTGATCGCGTACGCCGCGATCGCCACCCCCTCCACCAGCGCGTGCGGGTTGGCGAGCATGAGCGGGATGTCCTTGCAGGTGCCCGGCTCGGACTCGTCGGCGTTGACGACGAGGTAGCGCGGGTTGGGGTTGTCCGCGGGCAGGAAGCCCCACTTCATCCCCGTGGGGAACCCGGCGCCGCCGCGGCCGCGCAGGCCGGACTTCTTGACCAGGTCCACGATGGCGTCGGGCTCCATGGCCAGCGCCTTGCGCAGCGCGCCGTAGCCGCCGGTGGCCCGGTAGCCCTCCAGGGTGAAGGAGTCGGGGCGGTCCCAGTCGCGCGACAGGATCGGGGTCAGGGTGGTCACTTGGCGTCCTCCTCACCCTGGTCGGAAGGTTTGGGCGGGAGGTTGTCGGGGTCGGGGGCGGTCCAGCCGCGCTCCCGGGCCAGCCTGAGTCCGGCCAGGGAGGGCGCGGCGGCCTGGACGCCCTCGCCCGCGCGGCCGTCGTCGAACCCGGCCAGCACCCGGGAGGCCTGCTTCCAGGTGCACAGGCTGGCGGGACCGCGCGTGGGCGCGACGTCCCTGCCCAGGCGCAGGTCGTCCACGAGCTGTCTGGCCGTGTCGGGGGTCTGGTTGTCGAAGAACTCCCAGTTGACCATCACGACCGGTGCGAAGTCGCAGGCCGCGTTGCACTCGACGTGCTCCAGCGTGACCCTGCCGTCCTCGGTGGTCTCGTTGTTGCCGACCCCCAGGTGGTCCTTGAGGCTCTGGAAGATCTCGTCGCCGCCCATCACCGCGCACAGGGTGTTGGTGCACACGCCCACCTGGTAGTCGCCGCCGGGGCGGCGGCGGTACATGGTGTAGAACGTGGCGACCGCGTTGACCTCGGCGAGGGTGATGCCGAGCTGGTCGGCGCAGAAGCGCATCCCGGCCTTGCTGACGTGCCCCTCCTCGGCCTGCACCAGGTGCAGCAGCGGCAGCAGCGCCGACCGCGGGCGCGGGTAGCGGCCGATGATCTCCTTGGCGTCCGGCTCCAGCCGTGCGGTGACCTCGGCGGGGAACGCCTCGCGCGGCTCGGCCGTCCCCGTTGTCTCTGTGGTCTCGTGCTCGCTCACCGGTCCACTCCTCCCATCACCGGGTCGATACTGGCCACGGCGGCGATGACGTCCGCCACCGTTCCCCCCTCGCACATGGCCGCGACGGCCTGGAGGTGGGTGAACGAGGGGTCGCGGAAGTGCACGCGGTGGGGACGGGTGCTCCCGTCGCTGACCGCGTAGCAGCCGAGTTCGCCCTTGGCGCTCTCGACGGCCGCGTAGACCTGGCCCGCGGGGACCCGGAAGCCCTCGGTGACCAGCTTGAAGTGGTGGATGAGCGCCTCCATGGAGCCGCTCATGATGTGCGCGATGTGGTCGGGCGAGTTGCCCAGGCCGTCGGGCCCCAGCGCCAGCTTGGCGGGCCAGCCGATCTTGGCGTCCTGGATCATCACCGGGCCGGGCTGGAGCTTGTCCAGGCACTGCTCGATGATCTTCAGGCTCTCGTCCATCTCGGCCATGCGCACCCGGTAGCGGGCGTAGACGTCGCCGCCGTCGGAGACCGGGACGTCGAACTCGTAGTCCTCGTAGCCGCAGTAGGGCTTGGCCTTGCGCAGGTCCCAGGCCAGCCCGGAGGCCCGCAGCAGCGGTCCGGTGACGCCGAGCGCCATGCAGCCGGGCAGGTTGAGGTGGGCCACGTCCTGGGTGCGGGCGAGGTAGACGGGGTTCTCGTCCAGGAGCTTGCGCATGACGTTGATGCGCTTGGGCATCTCCTTGAGCAGCTCGCGGACCTTGCCGACCGCGCCGGGCGGCAGGTCCTGGGCCACGCCGCCGGGGCGGACGTAGGCGTGGTTCATCCTCAGGCCGGTGACCAGCTCGAAGATGTCCAGGATCATCTCGCGCTCACGGAAGCCGTTGGTCATGACCGTGGTCGCGCCCAGCTCCATGCCGAAGGTCGCCATCGCCACGAAGTGCGAGGCCATCCGGTTGAGCTCCATCATCATCACGCGGATGACGTTGGCCCGCTCGGGGACGCGGTCCTGGATGCCGAGCAGCTTCTCGACCGCCAGGCAGTACGCCGTCTCGTTGAACAGCGGCGTCAGGTAGTCCATGCGGGTCACGAACGTGGTGCCCTGCGTCCACGTCCGGTACTCCATGTTCTTCTCGATACCGGTGTGCAGGTAGCCGATACCGACGCGCGCCTCGGTGCAGGTCTCGCCGTCGAGGGTGAGGATGAGCCGGAGCACGCCGTGCGTGGAGGGGTGCTGGGGACCCATGTTGACGACGAGGCGTTCGGCGCTGGTGGCCTGCGCCTTCTCGATGACGTCGTCCCAGTCCCCGCCGGAGGCGTCGATGTAGTCCTCGGTGACGGTCATGCCGGGCCTCCCTTCGTGGCGGAGTGCGTGGGGTTGGCGGGGCTCACTTGTAGGACCTCCGCTCGTCCGGCGGGGGCACGGTGGCCCCCCGGTACTCGACCGGGATGCCGCCCAGCGGGTAGTCCTTGCGCTGGGGGTGGCCGTGCCAGTCGTCGGGCATCTGGATGCGGGTCAGCGCCGGGTGGCCGTCGAAGACGATCCCGAAGAAGTCCCAGGCCTCGCGCTCGTGCCAGTCGTTGGTCGGGTAGACCGACACGATCGAGGGCACGTGCGGGTCGGCGTCGGGACAGGTGGTGGCGACACGGATCTCGCTGTTGTGGGTGATCGAGCGGAAGTGGTAGACCGCGTGCAGCTCCCGGCCGGTGTCGTCGGGGAAGTGCACCCCGGCCACGCCCGTGCACAGCTCGTAGCGCAGGGCCGGGTCGTCGCGCAGCAGGCGGGCCAGCCCCGGGAGCGCCTCGCGGCGCACGTGGAAGGTCAGTTCGCCGCGGGCGACCTCGACCCGCTCGACCGCTCCCGCGTCCTCGCCCAGGGCGGCCTCCAGGTCGTCGGCCACCCGGTCGAAGTCGGCGGTGCGCGGGTCCTCCGGGTCGGTGAAGGGGCGCTGGCTGCGCGCGGGAGCGCTCCCCCGCACCCGCAGGCCGCCGAATCCCGAGGTGTCGCCGGTGGTCGTGGCGCCGAACATCCCGGTGCGCCGGATCGGCGCGGCCAGCCGCTCGCGGCCCAGCTTGTCGGGGAGGTTCGCCGCTTCCTCGTCGCGTTCGCGTTCGTTCTCGGTGCTCATGTCAGTCCTTGCTCACCAGCGGCAGCGAACGGCGGAGCATCCGCTCCTCGTTCTCGGTGATCTCCTGCTCCCGGTGGGCGCCGAGCTTGGTGTTCTGCACCTTGTCGTGCAGCTTGAGCACGGCGTCCAGGAGCATCTCCGGCCGCGGCGGGCAGCCGGGCAGGTACATGTCGACGGGGACGATGTGGTCCACGCCCTGGACGATCGCGTAGTTGTTGAACATGCCGCCGCTGGAGGCGCACACGCCCATCGCGATGACCCACTTGGGCTCGGGCATCTGGTCGTAGATCTGGCGCAGGACGGGGGCCATCTTCTGGCTCACGCGCCCGGCGACGATCATCAGGTCGGCCTGGCGCGGGGTGGCGCCGAACTTCTCCATGCCGAACCGGGCCAGGTCGTAGTGCGGGCCGCCGACGGACATCATCTCGATGGCGCAGCAGGCCAGGCCGAACGTGGCGGGCCACATGGAGCTCTTGCGGGCCAGGCCCACGACCTGTTCGACGGTCGTGAGCATGATGCCGCTGGGCAGTTTCTCCTCGAGTCCCATCAGCTGTGGTCCTCCTCCGGGCTGGGCTGCGGGGTGTGCTCTGTGATCGGTGCGGTCAGTCCCATTCGAGGCCTCCGCGGCGCCACTCGTAGGCGTAGGCGATGGAGACGTTCACCAGGAAGAGGACGATCGCGACCAGTCCGAACCAGCCCAGGGCGTCGAAGTGCACGGCCCAGGGGATGAGGAAGATGATCTCGATGTCGAAGACGATGAACATCATGGCCGTCATGTAGTACTTGACGGTGAAGCGGCCGCCGCCCGCGGGCTGGGGCGTGGGCTCGATGCCGCACTCGTAGGCCTGCATCTTGGCGCGGTTGTAGCGCTTGGGCCCCAGGACCGCACCGGCGACCATCGACACCACGACGAACGCGGCGCCGATCCCGCCGAGCACGAAGATCGGTGTGTACAGCTCCACGCTCACCCTCCTCCTGGCTGCTGGGCACGCCCGCGCGGCGTGCCGGGGGCGCTTGTGATTGCTTTCACTTGTGCGGGCTCATCTCCGGTCGTCCCGTGTGTCCTGTTGTGGAGCCGGGCTCGACCGCCCGGTGGGTTGTGTGTCCGGCTGGGCCGGTGCCCCGTGCCCGGGGGTCTCGGTGCCGCGGCGCCCGGCTGGCGGCGCTCGGGCGGCTCCGGCCCTCCCCGGGGCGGGCCCGGTCCGGGCGCGGGCGCCCGGACCGGCCCGTCAGGCCGCGGGGGCGATGCGGGACAGACCGTTGATGACCCTGTCCATGGCGTCTCCCTGCGTGGGCTCGGTGAGGTTGGCCAGCATCTTCAGCGCGAACTTCATGAGGGTGCGCTGGCGCAGGCCGTACCTGGTCGCGTACTTCATGAACTCGGGCTGGCCGATGACCTTCACGAAGTAGCGGCCGAGCGTGTAGTAGCCGCCGTAGGTGTCGGCGAGCACGTCCGGGTAGCGCAGCAGGGCCCGCTCGCGGGTCTGCTGGGTGGGCCTGCCGTGCGCCTGCACGATCACGTCGGCGGCGATGTTCCCGGCCTCCATGGCGTAGGCGATGCCCTCGCCGTTGAAGGGGTTGACCATGCCGCCCGCGTCGCCGACGAGCATGAGGCCGCGGGAGTAGTGCGGCACCCGGTTGAAGCCCATGGGCAGCGCGGCGCCGCGGATGCCGCCCTTCTGGTTCTCCTCGGTGAAGCCCCACTCCTCGGGCATGGAGTCGGTCCAGCGGCGCAGGAGCTTGCGGTAGTCCACGTCCTGGAAGGAGGCGGTGGAGTTGAGGATGCCCAGGCCGACGTTGCTGGTGCCGTCGCCGACGCCGAAGACCCAGCCGTAGCCGGGCAGGAGGACGTCCTTGTCGCCGCTGCGGTCCCACAGCTCCAGCCAGGACTCCAGGTAGTCGTCCTCGTGGCGGGGGCTCTCGAAGTAGGTGCGCACGGCCACGCCCATGGGGCGGTCGTCGCGCTTGCGGATGCCCATGGCCACGGACAGTCGGGAGGAGTTGCCGTCGGCGGCCACGACCAGCGGCGCCCGGAAGGTGACGGGCTCGCGGTCGGCGTCCTTGGCCCGGACCCCGACGATGCGGTTGCTGCGCTCGTCCATGAGGGGGCCGGTGACGGTGGTGCGCTCCAGGAGCTTGGCCCCGGCGGCCACCGCGCGGTTGACCAGGATCTGGTCGAAGTCGTAACGGGTGCGCACGAGGCCGAAACCCGGGTAGGTGGCCAGGTCGGGCCAGGGCAGTTCCAGGCGCACGCCCGCGCCGACGATGCGCAGGCCGTGGTTCCTGATCCACCCCTCGTCCTCGAAGGTGACGCCCATGGCGGTGAGCTGCTTCACCGCCCGGGGGGTGAGGCCGTCGCCGCAGACCTTCTCCCTCGGGAAGGAGGTCTTCTCCAGGAGCAGGACGTCCAGTCCTGCCTGGGCCAGGTAGTAGGCGGTGGTGGAGCCGGAGGGACCTGCGCCGACCACGATCACGTCGGCGTCGTACTCGGTCCGCTCCCGGCCTCGGGGAGAGGAGGTGGCTGTCTCGCTCACGGGTGGGTCCTCGACTGCTCGCGCGGGTGCACCGTGGCGGGCCTGCCTGCGGGATGGACCCGCTCACGGGGGAGTTGTATGGGTGCTGTGGGGAGTCCGTTATGTCCGACATAGAGGCATGTGTCCTATACCTCCCAGACTTGTGAAGCACTTCACAAGCCTCTTTTCGGCAGTCTAGACCCTCCCGGAGTCCGAGGCGAGTCCCAGGGGGGTATTCAGACGGCCTGCTATCAAAGGGGACATAGGCCCCAGAAGGCTTCACAGGCCCCGAACGGCGTCACTCTCCGTCAGAGCCCCAGATCAGCATGGTGAGCACTGCCTCAGGCATCACACGGGTAACACGAAAACCCCGAGGAGCGGGGTGCTCCTCGGGGTTACGGAATCCTTATGCCTGATGTGCTCCAGCCGCGCGCGGGGGCGGGCTCGCGGCGGGGCCGCTACTTGTCGCGGAAACCGCGGTGCAGGGCGACGATCCCCGTCGACAGGTTGCGCCAGGCCACCCGCGACCAGCCCGCGCCCTGGAGGCGGCTCGCCAGCTCGGGCTGCCTGGGCCAGGCCAAGATCGACTCGGACAGGTAGTCGTAGGACTCGCCGCGGCCGGACACCGCGCCCGCGATCTTGGGCAGGGCGCCCATGAGGTAGGTGGCGTAGAGCCGGTCCACGAACTCGACCGGGATGTGGCTGAACTCGCAGATGACCAGCCGCCCGCCGACCTTGGTGACCCGCCGCAGCTCGCGCAGCGCCTGGTCGACGTCGCTGACGTTGCGCAGGCCGAAGGAGATCGTGACCGCGTCGAAGGTCTCGTCGGCGAAGGGCAGGTGCAGGGCGTCGCCCGCCACGAAGGTCACGCCGCCCCGGGAGGCCCCCCCGCGCCGCCGCACGCCGGTGCGGAGCATGCCGAGGGAGAAGTCGCAGGCCACCACGCGGGCGCCCTTCCTGACGAAGGACTCCGAGGAGGTGCCCGTGCCCGCCGCCAGGTCCAGGACGAGTTCGCCGCTGTAGGCGTCGACCGCGTTGACCGCGGCCTTGCGCCAGATGCGGTCCTGGCCCAGCGAGATGACGTCGTTGACGAGGTCGTACCTGTCGGCGATGCCGTCGAACATCGCCGCGACGTCCTGGGGCTTCTTGTCGAGTTTGGCGCGGGTCATGGGCACAAGACTAAGGGTGCGGCCCGAGCACCCCGACCCCCCGGGCCCGTGCGAAGCGGACATGCACCCGCGAAGCGGACAACCCCTGGGCAGAGCGCTCCCCGCGCGCAAGAATAGGGTGTGCACAAGGTTTCCCGAACCACCGCGGGCCTTCGGACGTCACAACGGACGGACACGGTCGGCCGAGAGGGGGAGTACATGAAGTTCGATCTGGTGGAGCCGAGCGACGAACAGGCCCTCGTCGACGAGAACACGGGTGAGGACGCCGGCGAGGGTGCCGCCCGCGGCGTCCACCCCAGACTCGTCATGGCCTCCGCGCGGATGCGCTCCCGGGTCCGGGACGACCTCGCCACCCTGAACACGTCCCTGGGCATGCTCAACGAGCAGATCCAGGCCGTCCAGCACCGGGAGGGTGCCGCGGACACGGACGCGGACGCGGCGCCGCCCGCGAACTTCCGCGCGGGCGCCTTCTCCCGTCCCAGCGACTCCTGAAGCCCTCTGAAGCCCCCTGAAGCCCCGGAGAGGAGAGGATCCCGATGTCCAAGTGGAACATCCAGCCCGCTGATGTGGGCGCCGTGCTGACCAGCGTCGCCGGACACATCGGCGAGGAGGGCGGCAGCGACGGCCTCGTCGGCGCCATGACCTCCGCCGAGAGCCTGATCACGGCCATCAACGAGGAGGCGAACAGCGCGCCCGTCAGCGTCGCGCTGGGCGAGTTCGCCGAGCACAACTTCGGTCTCATGGGCGACATGGCCGGGCTGACCGTGAGTGCCGTGACCGGGGCCAGCGAGGCCACCACGCACTACTTCAACGGCAACACGGAGATGGCCGCCGAGGCGCAGGCCAACGCGGGCGTGGTCCCCGAGCCCGAGCCGCCCCAGCAGTACGGGCCCTACGTGCCCGTGTAGCGGGCCCCCACGCGACCCGCGCGGCGGACCCCGCCCGCACGGAAGGCCCCGCGCTCCGCCCCGCCCCTCCCCCGGTCCCCCAGACCCCGGAGACCCCCGACGACCCCACCCTCCCTCCGGTTCCTCAGATGGAGACACCCCTGTGACCGAGATGTGCGTCCCCACGGGCGGCGTGATCGACCCCCGAAACTTCCCCGTCCCCACCGCGAGCCCCGCCACCCTGGAGAGGCAGGCCAGGGACCTGCGCCGAGAGGGATCCAACGTGGCCGGGATCGGCGGCGACATCAAGAGTGCCTGGGAGGGCCTGTCCTCCTGCTACTTCGCCCCCGAGGCCGAGACGCTGTACGCGGTGGTGAACCCGGTCGCGACCGACGGCGACAAGGTGGAGACCTCCTTCGACAAGGCCGCGAGCGCGCTGGAGACCTTCGCCGAGGCCGTCCGCGACATCCAGGCCAAGTGGACCACGCTCACGAGCGACGCCTACACCTTCCGCAACTCCATCGAGGGCGACGACGACTGGCGCGAGGCCGACGGGTTCGTCAACAGCCTCCTGGGCCGCGAGAGCGACAAGGTCGAGGAGCACCAGGCGCTGCTCGACCGCGCGGACGCGCTGCGGCGGGAGTACGAGGCCGCCGAGATCGCGTGCGCCAACGCCATCAACGCCGAGATCCCCTACCGCACCGACTTCACCGCGGGCGACGGCGACGGGGAGTCCGCACCGGGCGTGTTCGAGCACGGCTACGACGGCTACCTCGGCGACGTCGCCACGGCCTGGGGCGGTCCCATGGAGACCGACCACGGCTGGTGGATCGACGCGGGGGCCGCTGTGGGCGACTTCTTCGTGGGGATCGCCGAGGACGTCGGCGGGATCACCGGGATGTACAGCTCCGAGGGCTGGTTCGAGATGTCCTGGGGCGACGCCATGTGGGAGTACCACGAGGGCAACCTCCAGTCGCTGGCGTCGCTGGCGGGCATGTACGACTCCGAGAACGACAGCTGGGGCTGGTCGGGCTGGGACACCGTCGGCAACGCCTGGAAGGACGCCGCGCACGCGGTGGTGCCCTGGGAGGAGTGGGGTGAGCGGCCCGGCTACGTCATCGGGACCGCCCTGCTCAACATCGGCGCGACCGTGGGCGGCGCCGTCCTGACCGCGACCGGCGTGGGCGCGGTCGTGGGCGTGCCGCTGATGGCCTGGCGCGGTTCGGCCATGCTCAACAGGATGGGCGGGGACGGGGCGCCGAGCGCCCCCGACGTGGACGTGCCGGACATGAGCCGGATCAACCTGAGCCTGCCCCGGTTCGGCAACATCTCCCTGGCCGACCTGAGGATCGACCTGGGCCAGCTCCGGGAGGGCGCTTTCAGTACCTCCCGGCTGTCGGAGATGCAGAACCTGCTGAGCAGGTTCACCGGCGGGGGCTTCTTCGGCGGCGGGGACGGCCCGGGCGGCTCCGGCAACGGCTCCGGCGGCGACGGGAACGGGAACGGCTCCGAGGGCTCCAACGCCCAGAGCGTCGCGAACCACCACGGCGACGAGGAGGGCGACCCCGCCAACACCCGCCCCGCCGTGCACCCGACCACGCGCCAGCTCGACGACAGCCAGGAGCTCCTGGAGCTGCTGACCTCCCGTCCGGACTCCGTCGAGCTGGGCGACACCGGCCGCCGGGTCCTCGGCGAGCAGGGCGGCGACACGGACGCCCCCCGGCCGAACCGTCCCGGGCGGTCCGACCTGGAGGAGCTGGGCCTGGACCCGTCCCTGGAGGCGGTGTTCAGCGACATGAACGCGCACGCCTCGGACTACCCGGCGTGGGAGGCCAGCCAGACCCCGGGCGGCCCGGACTCGGGCAGGGTGCCCGCCCTCGTCGGCGGCGGAAACAACGACACGTTCGAGGGCAGCCAGGACGTCCCGAACCCGCCGTCGTTCGACCGGGTCAACCTCACCGGCACCGGCGCCGACGGTTCCCGCCGCTTCCCGGACGACCACCGCGACGCGGACACCGGCAACGGCGGCCCGCAGATGCGGAGTGACACACCGGAGGTCACCAACCGCGCGGACACCACGACCCCGCGGCACGGGGACGTCCCCGAGAGCCGGAATAGTGCTGAGGTCGGCCCCGTCAACCGGCACACCGTGATCGACACCTCCACCACCTCGAACGGTGGCGGGGACCGTCCCGGAGGCCCCGGGGACGGCTTCGGTGAGGACGGCCGTCGGCTGCCGGATCCCGACTCGGGCGACCCGGACGCTCAGGACACACGGCGCGACGACGACACCGGCTCCGGTTCTGACAGCGACTCGGACGGCACTGACGGCAGCACCGACACGGGGCGCCCGATCACCGCGGAGCGGGCCGCGCTACAGGAGAGGGTCCGCGACCTCCTGCGTGGTAGGGACCTGGGCACCGACGAGGACTTCGTCCGCAACTTCGTCGACGCGGTCAACACGCACTTCATCGACCCTCCGACCAACAAGCGCTCCCTTGTGCTTGAAGCCTTCTACGACAAGCGCGGCTACAGGTACAGGACCGATTCCGTGGTCAACGGAGAGGCCATCCCCTCCCTGGTCTGGGACGGGAAGAACAACAAGTGGACCGCGAGAGAGATCCTTCCGCCAGCGCTCCCGCCCAAGTACCTCGGAGACGCGGCCGCGGGGGTCCGGGCCGGGGTTCCCGAGGTGATCAGGCAGACCCTCGACAAGCTCGCGGACGTGCGGGCCAAGGCCATCGAGAAACTCAAGCCCTTCAACGACAAGGTCAAGGAGTACAAGGCGGCCCACAAGGAGAATCCCTCCGCCTCCATCGCCGAGAAGCTCGCGAAGGCACGCGAGGCCCGTCGACCCTACTTCCGTAACTCGACGACAGCGTCGGAGGACTTCGGTGAGGGAGCGGCTCAGCAGGCGGTTCGGGAGAACTTCGACGGCACCAAGAAGGTCTGGTACCAAGAGCTGGTCCGTGACAAGAACGGCGAGCCGGTACTGGACGAGAACAGGCAGCCGGTTCTGGAAAAGGAAAAGAGGGAAATCCGCCTTCCCCGCCTGAGGGAGTCGACTCCTGAAAACCCGAACCCGCTGAACCTCGATGGAATGGGCCCCGGCAACGGAAACGACCAGTTCGACCAGATCTGGGAGATCGATCCGGAAGATGGCGGCGGCTACGTCATCGTGGAGGCCAAGAGCAGCCTGAAGACGGAGCTCGGAGACAGGGTCGTCACCGACTCTCAGGGATCACCCAAGAGGGTGAGCCAGGGCAGCAGGGAGTACTTCGATGACATCCTGAAGGAAATGGAGAAGCAGGGCACCAAGGGAAAGAGATTGGCCCGTAAAATTCGGGAAGCGATGCACACGGATCCCACCAAGACCAGGGTGCACTACGTGGAGGCAAAGGGTAACCCGCAGGACGGGAAGTACGAGGGCAACTCCCTGAGGCTGTTCGACAACCGATACCGAGAGCAGATTTCATGAACCGCAGTATTCCCCGGCACGACCTGAACCGCGAACCCGAGGAAGACCTCTGGGAGGAGAACAGGTCCAGCCGCGAAACCTGGTCGAACCGTCTGGACACCGAGGACGCCAGCACCATCTACTTCTCCCTGCCCTCGCTCTATCTGGACACGCTGTTCAGCGTCGAGGCGGACCCCGAGGCGGCCCGAGTGGACACCTGGGAGGCCTGGACCACCGCGATGCAGATGCACCACGCCATGTTCGCGATGACCACCAACCCTCCGGGCACCGAACTCGAACTGATGGTCAACCACCAGGTTCGACACCCCAAGGCCACCGGGCCGCGTTACTGCACCAACGCCAGCAACTGGCTCACGGCCTTCTTCCTCGCCGTCGTCTGCCGCGACCAGCAGCGCTACCGCCAACTGTGCGAGATCCCCGTCGACCGCCTACGCCAGGCCGGGGAAAGCGAGGGAACCCAGTACAACCCCTTCACCTACCACTGGATCTCCGCCCTCCAGGCCTTCGTCCTCAACCGCCCGGGACTGGGCGAGGAACTCCTGGCCGCGATGGAACTGTCCGCCCCCGACCGGGTGGACATCGGCTCGCCCGAGCTGATGGAGATGATCGTCTTCCCCCCGATGAACACCTTCCTACGCCTGGTCGAGCGCGACACCGAGAAGTTCAACGACGCCCTCGCCCAAGGGCTGGAGCTCTTCCGCGCCTACCAGACCTCCGACGCCAAACGCGCCAGAGACATCGAAGGAGTCGTGTCCCTGCCCCTGCTCGCCCTGGCCTGCCTGGCCTACGACACCGATCAGGTCGACCCGGACTTCCGCCTGGAGGTCGAGTCCGGCTACCTGCCCAAACACCTCCTCCAGCGCTCCTGGTACGGCGAGTTCCCCGTCTAGGATTCTACGGCGGAACCCGGATAACCCGGAAACGGAGGGAAACCGCGTGGTGAGTCATTTCGGTCGTGGTCACCTGTCCCCGGAGGCCCAGCAGAAAATACTCACGCAGATCGGTGGACGCATCCTCGACGAGGCCCCTGAGGGCTGGACACGCCTGACGTACAGAGCGCAGAGTGTCATCGACCACGGAAGCAGCGAACTCATTGTCGAGTTCGGGGACGGTACCAGTCGCCGGGAATTCCCTCCCGCCGGCATGGGTTTGATGATCGACGAACTCCGGGCGGGGATGTACCAGGAGGGCAAGGGCACCTGGTTCTCCTTCGAGTACGTCATCACCCCACCCGGCAGGTTCAACGTCACCTACAACTACGACGAGGACCCCGGGATCACCTTCCCCACCGCCTTCGGCTTCACCAACGACCTCAAGTACTTCCCCCGCGACGAGGAGTACATGACCGACTGGCTCCGCGAGAAGCTCCAGGAGGAGGCCGAAGGCCGCGCGATGGAGTGAGCGCCCCCTTCTTGCCTTCGGTCGTGCCCATGTGACACGGCCGGAGGAACCCCCGTTACGCACAGCGGCCCGGAGCGCACCTGACCAGTGAGGCGGACTTCTCCGCTGCCCACAGAAAATACTCTGCGTAACCAATTCTGCCCGATTCCAGGAAGCCCGCGCAGCGCCTGAGTCACCGGGAAACCTTGCGCGCAAGGAGAACCAAAGCCGCGCGCGCCTCCCATCTGACAATACGGAAGGTGATCATCAGCGGAGCCAGGTTTTTCCGAGGCCACCGCTGAACCGCCACACCAACCGTCGTCAAGAAGGGAGAACCACCGCATAACCAGCTGGAACATCCAACCCGCCGAGGTCGGTGGAGTCCTGACCGCTGTCGTCGGCCACCTCGGCGAAGAGAGCGGCGGAGAGGGCCTGATCGGCGCCGCGAACGGCTTCGAGCAGTACTTCTCCCTGTGCTTCGAGTCGGCGAGAAGCGGCCCCGTCCAGACCTCCCTGACGGAGTTCGCCGAACACCACTTCGGCCTGATCGGCGACATGACGGCCCTGACCTCCAGCGCCCTCCAGGGAGCGAGCGAGGCCACCATGGCCTACATCAACGGCGACCTGGAGATGGCCGCCCAGCATGAGGCGGCTGCGGGCGAGGTCCCCGAACCGGAGGACCTCACCGCGGGCCACAGCGAACCGCTCTAGCCGAACGCCCTCGCCCTTCCCCGGCCGAAGATCCCTCCTCCTGCCCTGGCTGAGGCCGCTTTCGCCCCATCCCCCTTCCCCCTTTTCCCTCCCCCCGCCCCAGGTCCCGGGCGCCCCATCCCACACCCCCTGGCATCGGATGGAGACACCCCCATGACCGGTGAGTCCGTCGAATCCTGTGTGACCGGTGGCCTGATCAACCCCGCCACCTTCCCCGTACCCGACATCCACCCCGGCCAGTTGGAGTACCGAGCGGGTCGGCTCCGGGCCAGAGCCGCCGACGTCTCCCAGGCCGGGAGCGACATCAAGAGCTCCTGGGCGGGACTGAGCTCCTGCTACTCCTCCCCCGAAGCCGAGACCCTCTACGCCGTGGTCGACCCCGTCGCCGCCGACGGCGAGAGCGTCGCGACCGGCGCGGACAAGGCGGCCACAGCCCTGGAGACCTTCGCCGAGGAGGTCCGCGGCATCAAGGAGCGCTGGGCCGCCCTCACGGCGGACGCCAACGCCTTCCTCGCCAGCATCGAGGGCGACGACGACTGGCAGAAGGGCGGGTGGTTCGGCGGGGAGAGCGAGAAGGTCGAGGAGCACAACCTGCTCCTCGCCCGCATCGACCCGCTCCGCCGCGCGTACGAGACCGCCGAGATCGAGTGCGCCAACGCCATCAACGCCGACCTGGCCGTGCGGACCAACTTCGTCCACGGCGGCGAAGGCGTCGAGGCCGGGGTGCACGAGTACGTGCACGGATACGACGAGGACCTCAGTGAGTTCGACCTGCCCTGGGGCGGGCCGATGGACACCGACGAGCGCTGGACCGTGGACGCGGCCCACGCGGTGGGGGACTTCTTCACCGGCATCGCCGAGGACGTGGGCGGCTTCGTGGGCGTCCACAGCTCCGAGGGCTGGTTCGAGACCAGTTGGGGGGACGCCCTCAGTGAGTACCACTACGGGAACATCACGGGCTTCGCCGCCCTGGTGGGCCTCTACAACCTGAAGACCCAGAACTGGGAGGAGGTCGGCTGGAAGACCTACGGCGACACGTGGAAGGAGGTGGCGCACTCGGTCGTCCCCTGGACGGAATGGGAGGAACGGCCCGGATACGTCATCACCACGGCCGTACTCAACGTCGGCTCCGAGGCGCTCAACCCCGGCAAGCGCGGCGGAGCGGCCGGTTTCGTGGCGTTCCTGTGGAGCACGGGGAGCTCCCTCAACAAGGTCGACTTCGACCACCCTTCCTCCCACCAGGACGGCGACGGTTCGTCCTCGGGCCGGATCGACCCGGAGCTGGGGCACAGCCTCCCCTCCCCCAGCGGCATCGATCTTGCGAACCTGGAGAACTTCCTGAGCCCGTCCGAGATGGCGGAGCTCCGGGACGCCCTGGATCGACTGGAACAGGCGAATGACGAGAGGAACGATGGTTCCGACTCGCCGACCGCTCCCACCACCCAGGACCTCCACGACGGCCTGACCGTCGAGAACGCGCTCAACCAGGACCCGGCCGAGGCCGACGGCAACGGGAGCACCGGCGACGAGCGGCCGATGACGGTGGAGGCGTTCAGGAACCACTCCTGGGGGGACAGAAGCGACCCCGCCAACCAGCAGGCGTTCTTCGACGACCTCCAGCGGCTTCTCAACGAGAGGAAACCGGGGCAGGAGGGCGCGTACAACGACTTCTACCGGGAGTTCTACAAGGAGAACAACGGCCACCGGAGGAATGCGGAGACCCTGGTCGGCAAAGAGGGCTGGGGGCTTCCGAAGATCGCCCGCGCCGGGAACGGTGACTGGATTCCGCTGGAGGGTGCGGAGCCGCCCGCGTATCTGGGCGACAGGACCGAACTCCGGCTCGACGACCCCGACTTCATGCCGGAGAGGACGGACAACCCCACAGGCGATCAGCTGGCGGAGATCGAGCGGCGCGAACGTCTCCGGGCTGATCTGGCCGGGCTCGACTCCCTGGCGGAGAAGCGTCGCGCGGCCATCAACGCCTCCGCGAGTGCCAGAAACCACCTGGAGGAGATGGAGAAGGAGCACGGCGAGTACAAGGAGAACAGGAAGGACAACCACAAACTGGTCAACGAGGCCAAGGACGCGTACAAGAAGGAGCAGAACAAAGCCACGGAACTCTCCGAGCGGTTCGGCGAGGAGACCGCCAGGACCGGCGCCAGGTTCGAGTTCGACGGCAGTGTCATCGAGGGCAACGACGGCGGGCCTCTGATGAGGCACGTGGTCGACCAGCTCGGCAATACGGTCTACGACGAGAACGGCGAGCCCGAGCTGACGGAACTGCGGCCGGATCTCGAAGGCGCGAAGGAGATCGACCCCTCGCCGTTCGCCCCCAAGGGCGGTCAGGACCAGTTCGACCAGATCTACCGCACCGTCGACGGCGACATCGTCATCGTCGAGGCGAAGAGCAGTACCAGAACCACCCTCGGCGAGCGCGTGGCCACGCCGGACAACGAGGATCCCCGTCTGGTGAGCCAGGGCACACGCGCCTACCTGGTGGACATCCTCAGAGCGATGAGTGAGCGGGGCAAGCAACCTGAGAACTCCGCGAAACTCAAACTCGCTGGGGAGATCCAGGCCAGGCTCAGGCAGGGTCGTGTCACGTATTCGGTGTTCAAGGGCAATCCGGTGGACATCTACACGAGGGACGTGAACGGCGACAGACAGTGGACCGGGGAATCCACCGCCAACGGCTACGATCACCGCATCTTCGACCTGTCAGAGAAGAAGGCTTCATGAGCACCCACGTCTCCCGGCACGAACTGGACCACGGAGTGGACCAGGAGGAGCTCGACTACCAGGCCGAACGTCGGAAGAAGATAGTCCGCACCCTGGTGATGGAACCCGTCAACGCGGACGTCTATTTGTCGCCGATCTACTCCGGCGCGGAACTGGGTCTTCTGCTGGACCCCCAAGCCGCGAAGGTGGAGACCTGGGAGGCGTGGAGCACCGCCATGCAGTACTACAACGCGGTGTTCGCCGTCTCCGAGGCGGAGGAGGGGACACAGGTCGAGTACCTGATCGACCAGCAGACCCACACCCTGAAAGCCCCCGGCATGCTCCACTGCGCTGACCCGGCCACGTGGGAGAAGGCGTTCTACCTGGCGGTCGTCTGCCGGGACAACGCCCGCGCCGATGCCCTGTGCCGCGTCCCCGTGGAACACCTGCGCCGCGCGGCCGCGGGCGGGAAGGTGCGGTACAACGAGTACACCTACCACTGGATCGCCGCGCTCCAGGCCTACGTCAACGGCACCGACGACCTGGTGGGTGAACTGCGGTCGGCCATGGAACTGTCCTCTCCCCGCAGCGGCGCCTTCGGGGGCGAGAGCCTCGACCTGCTGGTCTTCCCGAAGATGGAGGTCTTCCGCCGTCTGCTGATGGGCGACTCCGCCAAGTTCAACGAAGCCCTCGTCTTCGCCCTGGAGAGCTTCAAGTGCTACCACGCCCGCGAGGACGCCCCGCCCGGGGTGCGGGGCATCCTTCCGCTGGGGTTGTTGGCGTGGGCCTGCCTGGCCTACGACAAGTCCCAGCGAGGCGACTTCTCCCTCGACGTGGAGTCGGAGTACCTGCCCAAGCACCTCGTACAGCGCTCCTGGTACGGCGAGTTCCCCGTCTGAGCCAGCACGAGCGGCCGAAGGACCGGGCCCTGGGCGCACGGGGCCGTCCGCATCCCCTGACCGTTACGGATGGCCCCTGCCAGTCCCAAAGGACACAACAGAAATGGCGGTGACGGCCTTCAGAAAGCCCAAGCACAGGACCGGAGGGACGTACCAGACCGTGGGTGAACACGTGGTGGCACTCTCCTCACGCGTACGGGCGATCCGATGGAGCGAGAAGTCCCTGTTCCGGAGGTCGCAGGGACGGCTCCTCCAGGAGTACCTGCGAAGATCAGCGCTGTGGAGGCTGGAACTCGGCCGCGGAGGGTGGCCCTTCTACGACATCGCCCTCACGGTGAACCCTGGGGTTCGCGCCCCTCAGAACGTGGTCGACCGGACCCTGGCCTCACTCTCAGGCCATGGGACCTTCTACGCGGCCCACACCGTCGAGTGGGCACTGCACTTCGCCGCGCTCAAGGACTCGGAGCAGGAACTGCCGGACCTTGCCGACCCCTTCTTTCCCCTCCTGCTCGTGTACGAGCGGGGCGACTCCGTCAACCCCGACTATGCGGGTTCCATCGAGGTGGGCGGGATCCACGTCCCACGGGGCGTGCCCGAGCGCTATGCCCGCACAGCGCCACTGACCGACTTCAGCGAGGGTTCCCTGAACGCCATGGACCAGCGTGAACGGAACCGGAGACAGCGCGGCGGCGGGGACGGCGTCGGCGCCCACGAGGGGGAGACATGACACGGACACGGCAACCGGCCCCGGAGAACAACCCCCTGACGAGGCCTTTCAGGCGCGGGCACCTGGACCCGCGGAAGCAGCATGAGATCCTCACCGAACTCGGGCAGGAGATCGTGGGCTCCCTCCCCGACACCTGGACCGAGATCACCTACACCGTGCACGCCATCGTGAGTTACCGCGAGGAGTCGATGCTCGTGCGCCACGACGACGGACGTGCGGAACGGGCGGATATCCCGATAGGAACCGTTCTGAGGATCGGCGAGTTGCGCAGGGGGATGCACCAGGAGGGGAAGGGGACCTGGTTCTCCATGGAGTACACCGTCACACGCCCTGGGAAGTTCACGACGGAGTTCGACTACGACAACGAACCCGGGTTCCTCTTCCACTCCGGAGACGGTGACTACGTTCGGGAGCTGAGGCAGTTTCCCCGCGACGAGGAGCACATCCCCGCCTGGCTCCGCGAGAAGGTCCGTGCGAGGCCCGGGGAAGAGGCCGAAGGCCGGGTCACGGACTGACGGACTGAATGCCGCAGCTCGCGGAACCCGGCATACGCCGTCCCGGCCGCGCACGTCCTCATCCTCCGGTCGCGCTCGGCGGGCGCGGTCGGGGGACCCGCGTGCCGCGGCTGCCGTCGGCGGGCAGCGGGCACGGGTGGCGCATCGGGCGGATCGAGGACCACGCACACCCGGCGACCGGGCAGTTCCAGTAGCCGCCAGCGGCCTCCACCACCTCGCGCTCCACCTCCCGCAACCGCTCCACCAATCCCGCCGGGGACGGCGCGCCCTGCCACGGCACGGCCTCCGGTCCCAGGTAGAAGGCCACGTAGGCCCGCATCGACGGACTCCACATGACCGTCCACAGCCGCCCGCAACACCGGTCGAGCACCCGCGCGGTCTCGTACCGGTCCAGGTCGTCGGCGTGGTTCCAGCCCACCTCCGCCGCCCTCACGACCGCGTGCGCGGCCGGTCCAGCTCGAACCACACCGTGGTGCGGCCCCCGTCGTGGAGGGTCCCCCACCGGCTGGACTCCGTGGCCACCATGCGCAGACCCCACCCGCCCACTCCCCCTGCCTCACCCACGCCGCCGCCTGCCTCGCCCGCCCCGTCCATCCCGCCCGCCCCGTCCATCCCGCCCGTCCCGACCGGCACGACCGGGCGCAGGTGCGGCGAGGAGGCGTTCGCGTCGCGCGGGCCCTGGTCGATGACCTTGATCTGGACTCGGCCGGGGAACCGGTTCACGATCACGGTGACCTCACCGCCCGCCTCCCCACTACGCGAGTGGGCGACGGCGTTGTTGAACAGCTCGCTGGCCAGGGCCAGGGCCGTGTCCGTGAGCGAGTCCGGCAGCACCGCGCCCAGACGCCTGCGCAGCACGCGCGCCTGGTCGGGGATCCCCGGCAACCTCAGCGCGTGGTTCAGGTGATGCTGCGATATCCGGCCCAGCACGATCGGCGCCCGCGCTTCGGAATCGACGACCCGCCGCGGCAGAGGGTCGGGTTGACGATTAATACCGCTTTTACCAGGGTTGATACGAATCACCACACCCACCTGAATTCCCTTTCCGCACCGCCGCGACCACCGCGGCGCGCGGCACCACCATGGACAACGGCTGTTCGGGCGCGCCAGGGATATCACCAAACGGTCACACTTTGTCGTTCCCCGCCGTATCGGGTCGCGCCCGGGGCTTGCATGGGTGATGACGGTGATAGCCCGGAAATGGGAGTCGTAATGGGACGCAAGGTGGACCCCAGGCGCGCGCGCCTGGGCAAGAAGGTCAGGAACGTGCGTGACTCGGTGGGGATGCAGCAAACCCAGGTCGCCCGGGCGTTGAAGGTGACGCAGTCCACCGTGTCGTCCTGGGAGTGCGGCAAGCGCAGGCTGCCCGTCGAACAGGCCGAGAGGCTGGACGAGCTGTTCGGCTCCTCCGGTGCGATAAAGCAGGCCTGGAACACCGCGAACGCGCCCGACGCACTACCGCCCTGGTACACCGAGGTCGGCCAGCTGGAGCGCGAGGCGATCGAGCTGCGCGAGTACCAGCCGGTGATCTTCCCCGGCCTGGTGCAGTGCGAGTCCTACACCAAGGGCCTGCTCGCCGACACCGTCCCCTGGTTCTCCGCGACGGAGATCGGACAGATGGTCACCCTGCGGATGGAGCGCCAGGACATCCTGACGGGCCAGAACCCGCCGCTGGTGTCGGTCGTGGTGGAGGAGGCGGTGCTCCACCGCAACGTCAGGGGCGGCAGGAAGGTCCTGAGCGAGCAGATCACGCAGGTCCTGGCCCTGATCGACGAGGAGAGGGTCCGCTTCCAGGTGATCCCCGCCGACACCGAGTGCCACGCGGGCGGTTCCGGACCGTTCCGGCTCTACACCTTCCCTGACAGGCACACGGTCGCCTCAGCCGAGCACATGGAGGGCGAAGCACTCATGGATGACATGATGCCGGTGCAGCACTGCGCGACGCTCTTCGGCGTTCTCCAGTCGGAGGCGATGTCGCCCCGTGCGAGCCGGGATCTGATCAGGAAGGTCAAGGAAGAACTCGATGGCAAAGCGTGAGCCCCACTGGCACAAGAGCAGCTACAGCGGCGGATCGGGCAGCTGTGTGGAGGTAGCCGAGGGACAGACGGTCCTGGTCCGCGACACCCAGAACCGCGAACTCGGCCATCTCGACTACCCCCCCGAAGCCTGGACCGCGTTCCTGAGCTGCACCTCCCTCACAAATCCCTGAAACTAGGACATAACAACGGCCGACCAGAATTCTGGTCGGCCGTTTTCTCATTTCCCCCCACATTACTTCCCAGTATTTTGGCATTCCACCCCCACCACCCCTTACCCTCTCTCTCGAACACACAACTCAAATGACCCCGCGACGGCAGTTACCGCCCGGGGCCGTGGCCAGCAACTTCCACCTCTTTAAACACAAGGACT
>NZ_CBDRFA010000030.1:0-80366 GCF_965343085.1 Nocardiopsis synnemataformans
CCTGCGCCCACAATGCCGCGACCTCCTCGGCCGCACTCTCGTCCGCCCCCGGCGGCAACTCAGCGTCCCACGTCTGGTCGATGACCTCGCGCGCACCGGCCAGCGCGGCCACGACCGGGGAGCATTCCCCGGGGGCCACGTCGGGCGCTGCAAGCATCATCTCCATGCTTCTTATTATAAGCCAGCAGTCGCCATTGTGCCAGCATTCACAGCCTTGAATTCCCCGCCTTTCCGGCTCCCTTTTCAGAAGGCTTGCCCTTCATCGATAAGCCATGATTAGGGCGGGTCAAAATGTGTCCGTAAATGCGCGGCCGAAATGATCGCTCGCCTTTGGTGTCATCGTCGCCCGCCCTGGCCGCAGGGGCCGGGGGCGTTGTCCGAGGCTGGAGGTCCTGCCTGCCGTTGGTGCCGACGCGGCAGAGCCCAGCCATTCCCGAACCCCGGGCGTTGGTCGCCCTCCGTCAGGTGCTCCCGCCTTTGGTGCCGCTTGTCGTCGGGGACCCTCACCCTCACCGGACGCTGACCGTTTCCTCGCATTCCCGCGCCCTTTCGCGGCAGCGGGTGCGCTTTCGTTGCCGCCAACGACCCCGGGCGGGAACGGCGTAGGGGAGAGGCCTGATGGCGGCCCCTCCCTACCCCTCAAAATATTCTTCATTCTTCCCAACTCCTGGCCTGTGTGCCTGGCTTCACATCCCAGGTGAGGCACAGGCGGGGGCTACGAGGCACAGGCAAAGCACGTGTGAGGGACGGGCGAGGGCTCCGCGAGGCGGACGGGACACGTTGTCCACAGGGGTCTGCGAGTGTCGCGGGAAAGTCGTAGGCTCAGGAGTCACCACCTGTCCACCGACCCTCCTGGGGGCATCTGAGCCATGGCCGACTCCTTCGCCCATCTGCACGTCCACACCGAGTACTCGATGCTCGACGGGGCCGCGAAGCTGAAGCCCCTGTTCAAGGAGGCGTCGCGGCTGGGCATGCCCGCGGTCGCGATGACCGACCACGGCAACATGTTCGGGGCCTACGAGTTCTACCAGCAGTCCAAGGGCACCGGCGTCACCCCGATCATCGGCATCGAGGCCTACGTCGCCCCCGAGTCGCGCTTCCACAAGAAACGGGTCTTCTGGGGGCGGGCCAGCGGCTCCGACGACGCTTCGTCCGAGGGTGGCAAGGACATCTCCGGCGGTGGCCGCTACCTGCACATGACGATGCTGGCGCAGAACGAGAAGGGCCTGCGCAACCTGTTCCGGATGTCCTCGCTGGCGTCCATGGAGGGCTACTACATGAAGCCCCGCATGGACCTGGAGCTGATGTCGGAGTACAGCGAGGGCATCATCGTCTCCACCGGCTGCCCCTCGGGCGGTGTGCAGACGCGGCTGCGGCTGGGCCAGGAGAAGGAGGCCGTCGCCTACGCGGCCGGGCTCCAGGACATCTTCGGCAAGGAGAACGTCTTCCTGGAGCTGATGGACCACGGCGTG
Organism: Nocardiopsis synnemataformans; assembly: GCF_965343085.1. Classification (NCBI taxonomy): domain Bacteria; kingdom Bacillati; phylum Actinomycetota; class Actinomycetes; order Streptosporangiales; family Nocardiopsidaceae; genus Nocardiopsis; species Nocardiopsis synnemataformans. Next base: position 1,473 of record NZ_CBDRFA010000030.1, read on the forward strand.
CCCATCGAGAAGGAGGTCCGCGACGGCCTGCTCAGGGTCGGCCGTGAGCTGGACATCCCGCCGCTGGTGACCAACGACTCCCACTACGTCTACGAGTCCCAGGCCGCGGCGCACGACGCGCTGCTGGCGGTGGGCGTGGGCAAGAACCTGGACGACCCCACCCGGTTCCGGTTCAACGGCTCGGGCTACTACCTCAAGACCGCGGACGAGATGCGCGGCCTCCTCAACTTCGACGAGTGGGAGCAGGGGTGCCGCAACACCCTGCTGGTGGCCGAGCGCATCGACCCGGGCGCCTACGACGCGGTGTTCGCCCACCGCGACCTCATGCCCGCCTTCCCCATCCCGGAGGGTGAGACCGAGGCCTCCTGGCTGGCCAAGGAGGTCGAGCGCTGCCTCCCCAGCCGGTACCCGGGCGGGATCAACGACGAGTACCGCCAGCGGGTCGACTACGAACTCGGCATCATCAACGAGATGGGCTTCCCGGCCTACTTCCTGGTGGTGGCCGACATCTGCCAGTACGCGCGCAGGAACGGTATCGCCCTGGGCCCGGGACGCGGGTCGGCGGCGGGGTCGATGATCGCCTACGTCCTGGGCATCACCGACCTGGACCCGATGGCCCACGGGTTGCTGTTCGAGCGGTTCCTCAACCCCGAGCGCGTGTCCATGCCCGATGTCGACCTGGACTTCGACGAGCGTCGGCGCGGGGAGATGATCGAGTACGTCACCCGCCTGTACGGCGAGGAGCGCGTCGCGCAGATCCTGACCTTCGGCACCATCAAGGCCAAGGCCGCGATCAAGGACTCCACCCGGATCCTGGGCATGCCCTACTCGGTGGGCGACCAGATCACCAAGGCCTTCCCCGCTCCGGTCGGCGGCAACGAGATTCCGCTGGAGGCGGTGACCAACACCGACCACGAGCGCTACGGCGAGACCACCGAGCTGCGCAACCTCATCGACAACGACGCGCAGGTCGCCAAGGTCATGGAGACCGCGCGCGGTATCGAGGGCCTGACCCGCGGCACGGGCGTGCACGCGGCCGGGGTGATCCTGTCCCGCGACCCGCTGCTCGACGTCATCCCGCTGCACAAGCGCGACACCGACGGGGCCATCATCACGGGCTTTCCCTATCCTCAGTGCGAGGACATGGGGCTGCTCAAGATGGACTTCCTGGGCCTGCGCAACCTCACGATCATCGACGACGCGGTCAAGTCCATCAAGGAGTCCGAGGGGGTGGACCTCGACATGTCCGCCTTGCCCCTGGACGACAAGAAGACCTACCGGCTCCTGGCGCGCGGCGACACCCTGGGCGTGTTCCAGCTGGACGGCGGCGCCATGCGCAACCTGCTCAAGCGGATGGAGCCCACGAACTTCGGCGACATCACCGCGGTGATCTCGCTGTACCGGCCCGGACCGATGGCGGCCAACGCGCACAACGACTACGCCGACCGCTCCAACGGCCGCCAGGAGATCACCGCGATCCACCCGGAGCTCAAGGACGCTCTGGACACGATCCTGGGTGAGACCTACCACCTGATCGTGTACCAGGAGCAGATCATGGCCATCGCCCAGCAGCTGGCCGGATACAGCCTGGGCGGCGCCGACCTCATGCGTCGCGCGATGGGCAAGAAGAAGAAGGAGGCCCTGGAGAAGGAGTTCGTCAAGTTCTCCGCGGGCATGGTCGAGAAGGGCTTCTCCCAGGAGTCGATGCAGGCGATCTGGGACGTCATGCTGCCCTTCGCCGGATACGCCTTCAACAAGTCGCACGCCGCTGGGTACGCCCTCGTCGCGTACTGGACCGCCTACCTCAAGGCCAACTACCCCGCCGCATACATGGCCGCGCTGCTGACCTCGGTCAGCGACGACAAGGACAAGATGGCGATCTACCTGGCCGAGTGCCGGGCCCAGGGCATCAAGGTGCTGCCCCCCGACGTCAACGAGTCGGGTCTGCGCTTCACCCCGGTGGGCAAGGACATCCGCTTCGGCATGGGCGCGGTCCGCAACGTCGGCGCCAACGTCGTCAACTCGGTCATCAAGACCCGCACCGAGAAGGGCAAGTTCAGCTCCTTCACCGACTTCCTGTCCAAGATCGAGCTGGCGGCCTGCAACAAGCGCGTGATCGAGTCGCTGGTCAAGGCGGGCGGTTTCGACTCGCTCGGCCAGCCCCGCCGTGAGCTGTACCGCCACCACGAGACCGCGGTGGACGGCATGATCAGCTCCAAGAAGCAGGAGGCGCACGGCCAGTTCGACCTGTTCGGCGGCGGTGACGACGGTGACTCCACCCCCATCGGCCTCAACATCGACTGGGGCGAGGAGGAGTGGGACCGCAAGACCAAGCTGGCCTTCGAGCGCGAGATGCTGGGCCTGTACGTCTCCAGCCACCCGCTGGCCGGTGCCGAGCGGGTGCTGGCCCGCTCGCGCGACACCTCCATCGCGCAGATCGTGGCGGGGGAGCTGGCCCGCGAGCGCGGTGAGGTGCGCATCTCTGGCCTGATCTCCAAGGTGGACAAGCGCACCAACAAGGCGGGCAACCAGTGGGCGATCGCCACGGTCGAGGACCTGGACGCCTCGATGGAGGTGCTGTTCTTCCCCAAGACCTATCCGCTGTACGTCCAGGCCCTGCTGGAGGACACCGCGGTCACGGTCAAGGGCAGGCTCAACGACCGGGACGGCACGTGGTCGATGTTCGCCTCGGAGATGTCGATCCTGGACATCTCGCACGTCACCGAGGGGGAACCGCCGGTGTTGCTGACGGTCGCGGAGGAACGCCTCACCCCCGAGCTGGTCGGCGACCTGCGCCAGGTGCTGGCCACGCACAAGGGGGACACCCCGGTGCGGATCCGGGTGGACAACCCGGTCCGGTCGCGGGTCTACGCCGTGGACCGCTACTCGGTGCGGATCTCCCCGGAGTTCAACGGTGAGGTCAAGAGCCTGCTGGGAGCCTTCGCGGTCGACTACTGACCACCGCCCCGCGACCTCACGGTCCTCGCGCGCCCTCGGGCGGGTGGGGACCTTTTTCGTGCCCGCCCTTGCCCAATCGAAGTTAGCGATATATCTTTGAGCTATCAGAACAGAGTGCGACAGTCGCTCTGTATCGCACAACTTCAAGGAGAACACCATGAGCGCCATGGCACTTCCCGGCCCCTGGTCCTGGGACGCACGCGGACCGCGCCGTTCGCGTCGTCCCTGGGGCCGCCAGCCGCAGGACGAGCGACGCGGGTTTCCCGAGCACGGAGACCACCACGGTCCGCGAGGCGGCGGCGAGCGGTTCGCGTTCGGTCCGCCCGGCCCGCCCCCGCCCCCCGAACCCCCGATGGGACCGGGGCGGCCGCCCTGGGGAGCGGGGCCCTTCGGCCCCGACCACCCGTTCGGCGGCTTCGGCCCCGGCGGTCCCGGAGGCTTCGGTCCGGGCGCGGGGTTCGGCCCCGGCGGCCGACGCAGGGGCGGGCACCGCGCCAAGAGGGGCGACGTGCGCACCGGCATCCTGCTGCTGCTCGCGGAGGAGCCGCGCAGCGGCTACGAGATCATCCGGGAGGGCCGCGACCGCAGCGGCGGCATGTGGCGGCCCAGCCCGGGCTCGGTCTACCCCATGCTCCAGCAGTTGGAGGACGAGGGCCTGGTCGTCCAACAGGAGGGCGAGGGGCGCCGCCGTCCCTACCGGCTCACCGAGGAGGGCATCGCCCATCTGGAGGAGCACGGCGCCGGGCTCACCCCGCCCTGGGAGGCGGTCGCCGACGCCTACGCCGACACCCGGTCCCGGTACGAGGAGGTCGCGGCCCTGGCCCACCAGCTCAGCGCGGCCGCGGCGCAGGTCGCCCAGGCGGGCAGCGCCGACCAGTTGGAGCGGGCCAAGCGGCTCCTGGCCGAGACCCGGCGGGGCCTCTACCTCATCCTCGCGGAGGAGGAGGCCGACACCGACTCCGCTCCGGCGGACGACGACGAGGACTGAGGCGCCGGGCACCGGCCGGTGACGGCGACGACGCAGGGGTGCCCGGGGACGACGCGAGCACGTCCCCGGGCACCCCTTCTCCGTCGACGCCTCCGCCTGTCAGCGCCCCAGCCCGCCAGCGTGCCAGCCCGCCAGCGTGCCAGCGCCCCAGCCCCCCAGAGCCTGGGCCCGTCGGTGTCTCGGTCCGAGGGGCGCGTCGTTCACTCCGGAGCCCGCTGCCCCGCCGCGCGGACTACTCGCCGGTCGTTCCGTCGGCGAGTTCGCGCAGGACGTCCAGGTGGCCGTTGTGGCGGGCGGTCTCCTCGACCATGTGCACCAGCACCCACCGCAGCGTGGTGTGTCCCTCCGATCGGTGGGCACGCCGCGAGCCCGAACCCAGCTCCAACCGGGCGGTGATCTCGCGGGAGCGGGCGCACTGGGCCTCGTACTCCTCCAGGAGCCGGGCCAGGGGGACCTGCCCGCCCCGGCGCCACTCGGCGTCGGGGTCCTCCGGGGTGGCGTAGCCCTCGTCGGGCCGCCCCAGCAGGATCACCTCGAACCAGGCGTGCTCCACCCAGCGCAGATGGGAGACGACGGCGCCCACGCTCATCAGCGGGGACGACGGCAGGGGAGTGGCGGCGGCGTGTTCGGGGGACAGCCCGGCGCACTTGGCGCGGACCGTGGCGCGGTGCCAGTCCAGCCAACTGGTGAGCATGGTGCGCTCGTCGGCGGCCTTGGGCGGGTCGACACGCTGGAGTCCGGGGACGGCCAGAGGGCTGTTCTTGTCACTCATGCCGGTATTCTCCGTTCCGGCTATGCCCCGTATCCACTGGTTTTCCGCAGGCCGGGACGGGGCGCGGAGAGTGGGGGAGATGGCGGAGCGCAACCGGGGGGAGACGTCGGCGCCGACACGCCGACTGGTCGTGGGAGCGTGCGTCCTGGGGGTCCTGCTCCTGCTGGGCGCGGTCCTGGGGCCGCTGTGGTGGGGCCTCGCGCCGCGCGCGGAGGGCACCGCGCTGGGCGGGGGCGAGGTCTTCACCGGAACCACCGAGGACGTGTTCGCGGGCGAGGGCTGGTTCGCCCTCATCACCGCCCTCACCGGGCTGATCGCGGGCTACACCGCCTACATGGCCCAGTTCCCGCTGTCGCGCCGCCGCTTCCAGGACCTGCGTATGGTCTGCCTGGTCGCGGGCTTCCTCGGCTCGCTGGGCGGGGCCGTGCTCACCTGGCGCATCGGTGTGGCCCTGGACGGTCCGGCGCACGCCGCCGTCGACGCGGCCGAGCCAGGCGCCACCGTCCAGACCGGACTCCAGCTCGACGCGACCGCCTTCCTGCTGATCTGGCCCCTGGTGTTCGTCCTCCAGTACGGGCTGCTCGACGCGATCAGCCTCGTGCGCCGCGACCTGCCCGGCGTGCCCCGGCACATGCCCGTGCGGCGGGAGCCGGACGCGCAGGCACACGCCGAACCCGGGGCGCCGGTCGGCCACGGTCCGGACGCGGACCCGACCGCGCATCCGTCCCCCGGCGAGCCGATCCCGGCCGAGCACGACCAGGCGGGACCGGAGGACCCCCGAGGCTGACCCCGGCCCGGCCCCTGCCTTCCGCCCCTGTCCTCAGAACCTGCGGACGCTCTCCTCGTACATGCCGTCGAGCAGGTCGCGGTACCTGTCCTCCACCGCCCGCCGCCGCATCTTCAGGCTGGGCGTCATCTCGCCCTCCTCGACCGTCAGGTCGCTCGGCAGGATCGCGAACCTCTTCACGGTCTCGTGCCGGGGCAGGCCCCGGTTGAGCTCGTCGACGGCCTCCTGCACCATCTCCCGGACCCTCGGCTCCCGCGTCAGGCCCGTGTAGTTGAGGTGGCCCAATCCGTGCTCCGCCGCCCAGGTGTCGATGGACTCCGGGTCCAGGGCCACCAGCGCCACGCAGTAGGGGCGCCGGTCGCCGTGCACGACCAGGTTGCTGACGTAGGGGCACAGCGCCTTGAAGCGGCTCTCGATGCTCTGGGGCGCCACGTACTTGCCGCCGGAGGTCTTGATCAGCTCCTTCTTGCGGTCGGTGATGCGCAGGCGGCCGTTCTCCAGCGCGCCGATGTCGCCGGTGGCGAACCAGCCGTCCGCGGTGAGCACCTCCTCGGTGGCGCCGGAGAGGTTGTGGTAGCCGCGCATCACGCCGCCGCCCCGGATGAGGACCTCGCCGTCCTCGGCGATGCGCACCTCGGTGCCGGGCATGGGCAGTCCGACCGTGCCGAAGCGCACGTCGCCGGGGCGGTTGACGAACGTCCCGGCGCTGGTCTCGGTGAGCCCGTAGCCCTCCAGGATGACGATCCCGGCGCCGTAGAAGAACCGGCCGATCTCGGGGGACAGCGGCGCGCTGCCGGAGATGAAGAACTTCAGCCGCTCGCCGAAGCGCGCCCGCAGCCTGGCGAACACGAGCCTGTCGGCGACCCGGTACTGCGCGGCGAGCAGCCCGGTGGGCTCGCGGCCCTCCTCCCTGAGCCGGGCGACCCGGTCGCCCACCCCCGCGGCCCACCGGAAGATCCGGTACCTGGCCGCGCCGCCCTCCCGGGCCTGCATGACCACGCGGTTGTACACCTTCTCGAAGATGCGCGGGGCGGCGGCCATGAAGGTGGGCCGCACGACGGCCAGGTTGTCCACGATCCGCTCGGGGCGGCCGTCCACGGCGGTCCGGAAGCCGATCCGCAGCTGACTGACCTGCATGAGCTTGCCGAATACGTGCGACAGCGGCAGCCACAGGTACTGGACGTCGTCGGCGCCCATCAGGTCCCAGCCCCGCGCGCGCAGTTCGGTGTCCAGGTCCGCCATGGCCTGGGACTCGTAGAGCCAGTTCGCGTGGTCCAGACGCACGCCCTTGGGCCTGCCCGTGGTGCCGGAGGTGTAGATCAGCGTGGCCAGGTGGTCGGGTTCGACCGCCGCGACCAGCGCCTCGAACAGGTCCGGGTTCCCGGCGTGGAGTTCGGCGCCCCGGGCGGCCAGCTCCTCCAGGGACATCACCCAGTCGTCGTCGCCCCCGGCCGCGCCCTCGAAGGCGATCACCCGCGACAGCCCCGGCATCCGGGCGCGCTGGTCGACCAGCTTGGCGACCTGCTCGTCGTTCTCGGCGAAGGCCACCATGCTGCCCGAGTCGGAGACGATGTAGGCGCAGTCGGGCGGGGTGGAGGAGGGGTAGACGGTGGTGGAGGCGCCGCCCGCGCACAGCACGGCCAGGTCGGCGAGGATCCACTCGACGCGTGTGCTGGAGACGATCGCGCACCGGGCCTGGGGGGTCACGCCCAGGTCGTGCAGGCCCAACGCGATGTCACGCACCCGGTCACGGGTCTTTGACCAGGTGAGGGTCTCCCACTTCTCGGGGGCGCCGGACACGCCGGGGAGGGGATAGCTGAACGCCTCGGAGTCGGCTGACTCGGCGACGCGGGAGAGGAACATACCGGGAACGGAGGAAAAGGGGGATGAAGTGTTGCGCATGTCACAAAACTACCCCTGGGTAGGTAACCCGGCAACAGTCCGTGCACGTCCTCGGAAACGGTCCCCGTCCGGGGTCAGGAGGCGCTGATCGGCGCGGTGACCGCCTCGGTGAGCGTGATCAGGTCCCGGGGCTTGAGCTCCATCTGCAAACCCCGCCGTCCGGCCGAGACGTAGACCGTGGGCAGCTCGGTGATCGACGCGTCGATCACGGTGCGCAGCCGCTTGCGCTGGCCCAGGGGGCTGATCCCGCCGCGCACGTACCCGGTGGCCTTCTCGGCCAGGGCGGGGTCGGCCATGGCGGCCTTCTTGCCGCCGACCGCGGCGGCCAGCGCCTTGAGGTCGAGCGTGGCGCTGACGGGCACCACCCCGACGGTGAGCTGTCCGTCCACCTCGGCGATCAGGGTCTTGAAGACGTGCTCGTGGGGGACGCCGAGCGCGTCGGCCGCGTCGGTGCCGTAGGAGTGCCCGTCCGAGGAGCCGTCCACCTCGTACGGGTGCAGTGTGTACGTGGTCTTGGTCCGCCCGGCGGCCACGGTCGCGGGTGTGGCTTTTGCGCTCATTGAGTACCTGGTTCCTTCTCTGCGCGCGAACGCGCTGGTGCGTGCGTCGCAACAGCCCGGGTCGGGGCCCCGGGCACGCCGCACCGGTTCGCACAGCAGGCTAGGCCAACACGGGGCCGGACCGCGCGCAGGCGTGCGGGGAAAGGCGGTGTTTCCTCCGCTGGACACCGGTATCGGGACCTTCGGCCCGGAAAGGGGTCGGAAAACGCACCGCGCACCCCGGGACGCGCTCGGCGGACGCGCCTAGTTGAACGACACGCCGTTGTTGAGGAAAGGGCCCGCGGGGAGGTTGGGCAGCGTGGGAGCGGCCACGATGCGGTTCTCCCGGCGCAGGAACCGGGCGGTCACGGCCAGCCGGGTCGCGGCGTCCTCGGCCTCCAGCAGCCGCTGCTTCTCCGCCTGGTCCAGGACCGTGGCCGCGGCCACCGTGTAGGACAGCGCGATGGGGTCCTTGGGCAGGTCGGGTGAGGCGTCCGGCGACATCCCGATCGAGGCCAGGCGCTGGGAGTAGGTCCCGAACAGGTCGCGCACCCGCTCGGCGTGCTCCTCCACGTCCGGGCCCGTCGGCTCGGGCAGGAAGGCCACCGACGCGGTCGAGTACTCCTCCGGGGAGGAGGCGTCCACCTCCGACAGGTCGGTGATGGAGAACCGAGCGCCGCCCTCCACGACCAGGTCGTAGCGGCCGTCCTCGTAGGTGCGCACGTCGCGCACCAGGGCGGTGCACCCGGTCGCGCTGACCCGGGGCAGCGCGGTGTCCGATCCGCCGGTGGTGGGCGTCCCCGTGTCGGCGCCGCCCGCGCCCTGGCCGGACTCCGAGGCCACCTCCTGGCCCAGTTCGATCCACACCACACCGAACCGGAGCGGTCCCCGGCCGCGCCCGAGATCGTCCCCCTGGGCGAAGGTGGGCCCGAGCAGCTCCGCGACCAGTCGGCGGTAGCGCCGCTCGAAGACGTGTAGGGGAACGGTCATACCGGGGAACAACACGGTGTTCAACGGGAAGATCGGCAGGGCCAAGGGCATGGTTCCAGTATGCCCCTCATGCCGGGAACGCGGGCGCCGAAAGCGGCGGCGCGTCCCCGCCCGGCCACGGCCCCCACCATGTGGAGCGGCCCGGGGCACGGCGCCCGCGTCCCCCCTCTGGAACGGGCGTCCGGTGCCCCGGGCCTCGGAGACGGCCGCCCGAGGGCGGCCGGTGGTCCCGGGTCGCGGGGTCAGGAGACCGACGGACCGGCGGTGCCGGGCGCGCCCTGGCTGCCGCTGTCCTCGCTGGGCATGTCCCGGGCGACGAAGGTCTCCACGTCGAACAGGTTGCCGTTGGCGCGGTCCACCACGTTGAGGAGGGTCGACATCTTGGCGACCTCCTCGGTCTGCTCCTGGATGAACCACTGGAGGAACTGCTCGCCGGTGTAGTCGTCCTCGTCGCGGGCGACCTTGGCCAGGCGCTGGAACTGGTCGGTCACCTCGCGCTCCTGGCGAAGGGCCAGGGCGACCAGGTCCCGGGGCACGGCGAAATCGGTCTCGATCTCGTCCACGCCCGGAAGGGAGAACGGAACGTCGGTGTCCAGGAGGAAACGCACGATCATCATCGCGTGGTCGCGCTCCTCCAGGGACTGCTCGTAGAAGACCCGCGCCAGCTGGGGCAGGTCGTGGTCGTCGAACCAGGCGGCGATGGCCACGTACTGGTGCGAGGCCGTGAACTCGTGCCGCACCTGGTCGACGAGGAGCCGGTGGAACTTGGAAAGGCCGATATCGCTGCTCTTGTTCGAAGTCATGGGTACACGATAACGCACACAAAAGCATTTCGCGACATTTATCGGTGTGACTCGAATTTCTTAGGCAAGCCTTTCTGAAGGTTAATAAGGTTAGGTGTCCCAAACTTAGGGCGCACTTATGCGGGTGTGTGAGGAGCCCCGTCGGCGCCCTTCCGGACCGGCGCGTACCCGCCGGTGGCGCGCGTGTGGCGTCCATCATCCGGACGGCACCGCCCACCGAATGGGCACTTCCCCCTAGACTGGGACCGTGATCAGTCGAATCGACCTCCGAGGCACCCAAGGCGACCCGCGTCAGGCCCTTCCGCGCGCGGAACTGGACGTGGCGGCCGCCGCCGAGCGCGTACGCCCCCTGTGCGAGGACGTACGCCATCGTGGTGCCGAGGCGCTGGTCGAACTCACCGAGCGCTTCGACGGGGTGAGACTGACCGACATCCGCGTGCCCAAGGACGCGATCGAGGCCGCCCTGGACGGACTCGACCCCGCCGTGCGCGCCGCGCTGGAGGAGTCCATCCGCCGCGCCCGCGCGGTCCACCGCGACCAGCGCCGCACCGACCACACCACCCGCGTCGTGCCCGGCGGCACCGTCACCGAGAAGTGGATCCCCGTCGACCGCGTCGGCCTCTACGTGCCGGGCGGCCGGGCCGTCTACCCCTCCAGCGTCGTCATGAACGTCGTCCCCGCCCAGGAGGCGGGAGTGCGCTCCCTGGCGGTCACCTCACCGCCCCAGAGCGCCTTCGGCGGACTGCCGCACCCGACCATCCTCGCCGCCTGCGCCCTGCTCGGCGTCGACGAGGTCTACGCCGTCGGCGGCGCCCAGGCCATCGCCATGTTCGCCTACGGGGCGGGCCCCTGTGAGCGCGCCGACATGGTCACCGGCCCCGGCAACATCTGGGTGGCCGCGGCCAAGCGCCTGCTCAAGGGCGTCATCGGCATCGACGCGGAGGCCGGTCCCACCGAGATCGCGATCCTCGCCGACGCCACCGCCAACCCCGACTACGTCGCCGCCGACCTGGTCAGCCAGGCCGAGCACGACGTCGTCGCCGCCTCCGTCCTGGTCACCCCGGACGAGGCGCTCGCCGAGGCGGTCACCGACCGCCTCGCCGTACGCGTGGCCGCCACCAAGCACGGCGACCGTGTCCGCGAGGCCCTGTCCGGCCCGCAGTCCGGCATCGTCTTGGTCGACGACCTCGACCACGGCCTCGCCGTCGTCGACGCCTACGCCGCCGAGCACCTGGAGGTCATGACCGCCGACGCCGCCGCGTGGGCCGCGCGCGTGCGCAACGCGGGCGCGATCTTCGTCGGCGACTTCTCGCCGGTCTCCCTCGGCGACTACGCCGCCGGGTCCAACCACGTGCTGCCCACCGGCGGCTGCGCCTGCCACACCGGCGGCCTGAGCGTGCAGACCTTCCTGCGCGGCGTGCACGTGGTCGAGTACGACCGCGAGGCGCTGGCCGACGTCGCCCACCACGTCGTCGCCCTGGCCAACGCCGAGGACCTGCCCGCGCACGGCGAGGCCGTCGCCGCGCGCACGGACCCGGCCTGAGCCCGACGGCCACCCGCCCGGCGGGACCCGGGAGCGCGGACCCCGCGGCCGCACCGGCCGCGACCCGCACGCCCCCGCCCGCCTCCGACCGACCATGAGCGTGCAACCGTGAGCTTCACCCTGAACGACCTGCCCCTGCGCGACGACCTGCGCGGCCGCTCGCCCTACGGCGCGCCGCAGCTGGACGTGCCCGTGGTGCTCAACACCAACGAGAACCCGCACCCGCCCTCGCCGCGCCTGGCCAAGGCACTGGCCGAGGCGGTCGCCGACACCGCCCTGGGCCTCAACCGCTACCCCGACCGGGACGCGGTCCGCCTGCGCGAGGGCCTGGCCGCCTACCTCGGCCACGGCCTGACCGCCGACCGCGTGTGGGCGGCCAACGGCTCCAACGAGGTCCTCCAGCAGGTCCTCCAGGCCTTCGGCGGCCCCGGCCGGGTCGCCATGGGATTCGAGCCGTCCTACTCCATGCACCCGATCATCTCCCGGGGCACCGGCACCGGCTGGGTGTCCGTGCCGCGCGGAGCCGACTTCCGGATCGACGTGGACGCCGCCCTGGCCGCCATCGCCGAGCACCAGCCCAGCGTCGTCTTCCTCACCTCGCCCAACAACCCCACCGGCACCGCCCTGGACCTCGCCGACACCGAGCGCGTCCTGGCAGCGGCCCCCGGCGTCGTGGTCGTGGACGAGGCCTACGCCGAGTTCCGCCGCGAGGGCACGCCCAGCGCGCTGAGCCTGCTGCCCGACCACCCCAGGCTCGTCGTCTCGCGCACCATGTCCAAGGCCTTCGCCCTGGCCGGTGCGCGCGTGGGCTACCTGGCCGCCCACCCGGCCGTGGTCGACGCCCTCCAGCTGGTCCGCCTGCCCTACCACCTGTCCGCCGTCACCCAGACGGTCGCGCTCACCGCGCTCGACCACGCCGGCGAACTCCTCGCCGCCGTCGCCGACCTGCGCGCCGAACGCGACTCCCTGGTCGCCTGGCTGCGCGAGCACGGCTTCTCGGTCGCCGAGTCCGACGCCAACTTCGTCCTGTTCGGCAAGTTCGAGGACCGCACCCGGGTCTGGCAGGCCATGCTCGACCAGCAGGTCCTCATCCGCGAGGTCGGCCCGCCCGGCTGGCTGCGCGTCACCGTCGGCACCTCGGAGGAGATGGCCGCCTTCCGCCGGGCCCTGCTCCGCGCCACCGGACGCTGAGCCGTGCCCGCCGACCCCGAGACCTCCGCCGGAGCCGACCCGGCCGAGCCCCGCACCCACCGCACCGAGCGAGGAAGTTCCGCCACCATGAGCCGCACCGGACGCGTCGAGCGCACCACCAAGGAAACCAAGGTCCTGGTCGAGATCAACCTGGACGGCACCGGCGTCGCCGACGTCTCCACCGGCGTCGGCTTCTTCGACCACATGCTCGACCAGCTCGCCAAGCACGGCCTGTTCGACCTGACCGTGCGCACCGAGGGCGACCTGCACATCGACTCCCACCACACCATGGAGGACACCGCCCTGGCCCTGGGCGCCGCCTTCCGCGAGGCCCTGGGCGACAAGCGCGGCATCCGCCGCTTCGCCGACGCCAAGGTGCCCCTGGACGAGGCCCTGGCCGAGGTCACCGTCGACGTCTCCGGCCGCCCCTACCTGGTGCACAGCGAGCCCGAGGGCATGGCCCCGGTGATCGGCCGCGACTACGACACCACCATGACCCGCCACATCCTGGAGTCGTTCGTGGCCCAGGCGCGCGTCGCCCTGCACGTGCGCGTGCCCTACGGCCGCAACGCCCACCACATCGTCGAGTGCCAGTTCAAGGCGCTGGCCCGCGCCCTGCGCGCGGCCACCGAGGACGACCCGCGCGTCAGCGGCATCCCGTCCACCAAGGGCGCCCTGTAGATGGACGGATACCTGTGGGGGATCGCCCTCATCGTGCTCGGGGGCTTCCTCGCCGGGGGCGCGTACGCCCTGTGGAGGGTCAACCGGCCCCTCGCCGTCGTCCTGGCCGGATGCACGGCGCTCGCGCTGGCCTCCGGCGTACTGCGCCTGGACTACTTCTGAAGGGGAAGGGCAGCACCATGCCGTCACGAGTGGTCGTCTTCGACTACGGCTCCGGCAACCTGCGCTCGGCGCAGCGCGCCATGGAGCGCACCGGAGCCGACGTCACCGTCACCTCCGACCCGCACGCCGCCCTCGACGCGGACGGCCTCGTCGTCCCGGGCGTGGGCGCGTTCAGCGCGTGCATGTCCAGCCTCCGGGCCGCGGGCGGCGACCGGATCATCGGCAGGCGCGTGGCCGGGGGACGCCCGGTCCTGGGCATCTGCGTGGGGATGCAGGTGCTCTTCGACCAGGGGGTGGAGCGCGCCGACTCCGGCTCCGAAGCGGGGGAGGAGGTCACCGAGGGCTGCGGCGAGTGGCCCGGCACGGTGGACCGTCTGCGCGCGCCCGTCGTTCCGCACATGGGCTGGAACACCGTCCGCCCGCCCGAGGACACCCGGCTCTTCGTCGGGATCGGGCCCGAGGACCGCTTCTACTTCGTGCACTCCTACGCCGTGCGCGAGTGGGGGTTCACGCCCACGAACGAGCGCATCCCCGCGCCCGGGGTGACCTGGGCCGAGCACGGCGAGCCGTTCGTGGCCGCCGTCGAGAACGGGCCGCTGTGGGCCACCCAGTTCCACCCGGAGAAGTCCGGGGACACGGGCGCCCGCATTCTGGCCAACTGGGTCGACACCCTCTGACAGACCGGCCGGAAACGTTGCCGGTGTGACACATGGGATTCGACCCGTGGTGATCTTGTACTTGTAGCCAGGTTGGGCGCTCGAACCTCGCTACAAGTACAAGATCACGCATGCGGACGGCGGACCTGTGAACCTCTCCGGTACCGCGTTGGCCCGCCGCATCCTCAGACCGACCCTTCCGACGAGAACGAGATGACTCCATGACCGGCGAGACCACCACCCCCGTACTCGAACTGCTCCCCGCCGTTGACGTGGCGGGCGGCCAGGCCGTCCAGCTCGTCCAGGGCAAGGCGGGCTCCGGCGGGCAGTACGGCGACCCCTTCGAGGCGGCCCTGGCCTGGCAGTCCGCCGGTGCCGAGTGGATCCACCTGGTGGACCTGGACGCCGCGTTCGGCCGCGGCCACAACCGCGACCTGCTGCGCGACATCGTCGGCCGCCTGGACGTGAAGGTGGAGATGTCCGGCGGCATCCGCGACGACGAGTCACTGGCCGCCGCCCTGTCCACCGGGTGCAGGCGGGTCAACATCGGCACCGCCGCCCTGGAGAACCCCGAGTGGTGCGCGAGGATCATCGCCGAGCACGGCGACCGGATCGCGATCGGTCTGGACGTGCGCGGCACCACCCTGGCCGCGCGCGGCTGGACCCGCGACGGCGGCGACCTCATGCGGACCCTGGAGCGCCTGGAGTCGGAGGGCTGCGCCCGCTACGTCGTCACCGACGTCCAGAAGGACGGCACCCTCAAGGGCCCCAACCTGGACCTGCTGCGCACCGTGTGCGAGCGCACCGACAAGCCGGTGGTGGCCAGCGGCGGCGTCTCCAGCCTGGAGGACCTGCGGGCGATCGCCACACTGGTGCCGCTGGGCGTGGAGGGCGCCATCATGGGCACCGCCCTGTACGAGGGCGCCTTCACCCTGGAGGACGCCCTGGCCACGGTGCGCGAGGCCGGGAGCGTGCGGCGGTGAGCGTGTCGGTACGCGTCATCCCCTGCCTGGACGTGGACGCCGGGCGGGTGGTCAAGGGCGTCAACTTCGAGAACCTGCGCGACGCGGGCGACCCGGTGGAGCTGGCGGGCACCTACGACGCCGACGGCGCCGACGAGCTCACCTTCCTCGACGTCACCGCCTCCAGCGGTGACAGGGAGACCACCTACGACGTGGTGCGCCGCACCGCCGACCAGGTGTTCATCCCGCTGACCGTGGGCGGCGGGGTGCGCACCCCCGACGACGTGGACCGGCTGCTGCGCGCGGGCGCGGACAAGGTGGGCGTCAACACCGCCGCCATCGCCCGGCCCGAGCTCATCCGGGAGATCGCCGAACGCTTCGGCCGCCAGGTGCTGGTGCTCTCCGCCGACGTGCGCCGGGTGCGCGAGGGCGGGCGGCCGACCCCGAGCGGGTTCGAGGTCACCACGCACGGCGGGCGCCGCAGCGCCGGGGTCGACGCCCTGGAGTGGTGCGAGCGCGCCGCGGAGCTGGGGGCGGGGGAGATCCTGCTCAACTCGATGGACGCCGACGGCACCCGCTCGGGCTTCGACCTGGAGCTGATCCGGGCGGTGCGCTCGCGGGTGGAGGTGCCGCTGATCGCCTCCGGCGGCGCGGGCGCCGTGGAGCACTTCGCCCCGGCCGTGGCGGCGGGCGCGGACGCGGTGCTGGCCGCGACGGTCTTCCACTTCGGGCAGTTCACCATCGCCGACGTCAAGAAGAGCCTGCGCGAGGCGGGCCACCCCGTCCGCTGAACGGTGCGGGTTCCGGCACCTAACGGCTCGGCCGGCTCCGGGCACACGGCCTCCGCGCGAGCGCGCGGAGGCCGTCCGCGTGCGCGGCCCGCACGTTCCCTGGCGAGCCTCGCCCCCGGCCGGGGTCCGGTTCCGCCCCGTGGCCCCGTACACGCGCACGCCATCGAATCGGTTGGCGTATGTGCTGAGAAAAAGGGACAAGGACAGAGAACTGTGTCCTTTTAGTGGTATTGGCGCGCATTTTGTGAACGTGATGCGGGTCTCACACATCGAACAGTGTGGAACACCGAACCACTGTGTAGCACTGACCACAGGGACCACAGGGGAAAGGAACCTCTCCATGTCCACCACAACCGGGCGGGCCGCCTCCCTTCTCGCGGCCGCCGCCCTCGCCGCGACGACCGCCCTCGCCACCGCGCCCGCCGCCCTGGCGGACGACCTCGACCAGACCTCTCCCGAGGCCCTCGCCGCCATCGAGTCCCAGGTCTGGCCCGAATACACCCTCGGCGACTCCAGCATCGACGTCTACGCCGCCAAGATGCTGCTCTCCTACGGTGAGATCAACCCCGGCGAGCTGGACCTGGAATTCGACCAGGACCTCCACGACACCCTCGTCACCTACCAGCAGGCCTTCGGCCTGCACGACGACGGCGACCTCAACCCCGACACCTGGGAACACTTCCAGGAGCTGGTCTTCGGCCAGCACCAGTTCCGCCGCGGCGACACCGGCCCGGTCGTCACCATGATCCAGCGCGAGCTCAACGCCAAGTTCAACGCCCACCTGGCCACCGACGGCGTCTACGGACCCGCCACGGAGCGGGCCGTCCGCGACGCCCAGGAGTACTTCGACATCGGCGTCGACGGTGTCTTCGGGCCCGTCTCCTTCCACGCCGTGATCAGCTATCAGGACTACGCCCGCTGACCGGCCCCGCGACCCGCGCAGGGAACCAGGACGCGCCCTTTCCCGCGCTGTCCGGGCCCACCCTCTCGGGGCCCGGGCACCGCCGAGCGCGACCGGCCGGGTCCCTGCCCGCGCGACCGACCCGGCCCCGGCCGGAACCGGTTCCGCCACACCCCGAACCAGACGGAATAGCCCCGTCGCGCCGTGCGCTGAAACAATCCGGTGGAACCTTGTCGGTGCCGCTGGATAGGTTGACACGACACGCGCACATTCACGCCCTCCGGCATGCCCGGAGGCCGCCGTGCGCGTGTCGGGCTGCGCCGGGCCTGCCCGGCCACGGAGGAGAACGGGGGGCGTATGGCGCGGGGTACGAGCACCAGGGAGCCGGGGAACGAGGAGGGGTCGGCGCCGCCCGGAGCCGCGGACGGACCGGGAGCACGCGAGACAGCGGACGGACCGGAAGCACGCGAGGGAGCCGACGCCGCCGAGCACACCGGGGTCTTCACCCGCGGCATGCGCGTGCTGTGGGTCGCCGCCCGCACCGAGCCGTGGGTCTTCCTCGCCGCCGTCATCGGCGCCATGCTGCACGCCGCCGTCACCGTCGGTTCCGCCTCCGTCCTCGGCTACCTCACCGACGCCACCATCCTCCCCGCCTTCGAGCAGGGCAGCACCACCGCCGCCGCCCTCGTCGGCGCCGCCGCGCTCCTCATGGGCGTGGGCCTGGGCAAGGGCACCGGCATCGCCATGCGCCGCATGCTCGCCGCGCTCATGCAGTTCCGCATGCAGGCCCGCTACCGCCGCGCCGTCGCCCGCAAGTACCTCGAACTGCCCCTGTCCTGGCACCACCGCCACCCCACCGGACAGCTGCTGTCCAACGCCAACGCCGACGTCGAGGCCGCCTGGCAGCCGCTCGCCCCGCTGCCCATGGCCGTCGGCAGCGTGTTCATGCTGGTCATCGCGGCCGTCGCCATGGTCACCACCGACCCGGTCCTGTCCCTGGTCGCCTTCGTCGTCTTCCCGGTACTGGCCGCCGCCAACGTCGTCTTCCAGCGCCGCGTCTCACCCATGGCCTCCCGCGCCCAGGCGCTGCGCGCCGAGGTCAGCGGCGTCGCCCACGAGTCCTTCGACGGCGCCCTCGTCGTCAAGAC
Source organism: Nocardiopsis synnemataformans (assembly GCF_965343085.1). Classification (NCBI taxonomy): domain Bacteria; kingdom Bacillati; phylum Actinomycetota; class Actinomycetes; order Streptosporangiales; family Nocardiopsidaceae; genus Nocardiopsis; species Nocardiopsis synnemataformans. The sequence goes on from NZ_CBDRFA010000030.1 coordinate 19,247, forward strand.
CCTGGGCCGCGAGGACACCGAGACCGAGCGCTTCACCTCCGCCGCACACCGCCTGCGCGACGCGCTCATCCAGGTCGGCCGGATGCGCTCGATGTTCGACCCGGTCATGGAGGCCCTGCCCAACTTCGGCGTGCTCGCCGTCCTGCTCCTGGGCATGTGGCGGCTGTCCACCGGCGCCATCGACGCCGGGGACCTGGTCCAGATCGCCTTCCTGTTCACCCTCCTGGCCCTGCCCATCCGCTCCTTCGGATGGATCCTGGGCGACCTGCCCCGCAGCGTCGTGGGCTGGGACCGCGTCCAGTCCGTCCTCAACTCCGGCGGCGCCATGGAGTACGGCCCCCGAACCCTGGAGGACACCCCCACCGGCATCGCCCTGAGCGCCCGCGGCGTGACCTTCTCCTACGCCGACTCCTACGACGCCCTGGGCGGCGCGCGCGACCTGATGGACGGCGGCGCCGACACCGAGCCGCGCACCACTGTCCTCAACGGCGTGGACCTGGACATCGCCCCCGGGCGCACCGTCGCCCTAGTCGGCCCCACCGGATCGGGCAAGTCCACGCTCACCACCGTCCTCATGCGCCTGGTCGACGCCGACACCGGCACCGTCACCCTCGACGGCGTCGACGTGCGCGACCTGGCCCGCGACCAGCTCCCCCGGCACGCGGCCCTGGTGCCCCAGGGCACCTTCGTGTTCGAGGACAGCGTCCGCGACAACATCACCCTGGGCACCGACACCGACGACGACCAGGTCTGGGCCGCCCTGCGCCTGGCCCGCGCCGACGGCTTCGTCCGGGAGCTGGAGGGCGGGCTCGACGCCCGGCTCGGTGAGAAGGGCACCACCCTCTCCGGAGGACAGCGCCAGCGCCTGGCCCTGGCCCGCGCGATCGTGCGCCGTCCGCGGCTGCTCATCATGGACGACGCCACCTCCGCCGTCGACCCCCAGATCGAGGCGCAGATCCTGGCGGGCCTGCGCGAACGCGACGACGCCGCCACCGTGGTCGTGGTCGCCTACCGCCGCGCCACCATCGAACTCGCCGACGAGGTCGTCTACATGGAACGCGGACGCGTGCTGGCCCGCGGCACCCACGAGGAACTGCTCACCACCTCGCCCGGCTACACCAGGCTCGTCACCGCCTACGAACGCGCCTCCGCCGAGGGGCAGGCCGAGAACGCCCCGCTGCCCGAGGAGCCCGGCCCCCTCGAACCCGCCCACCCCACCCGTGACGACGCCGCCGAGGAGGCCACCCGATGAGCGCGCCCACCCGCGACGAGCAGCGAGAGCGGGAGCGGGAGGAGCGGCCCGACCGCTCCTCCGACGACCCGGCCGTGTCGCTGCACCGCTCCTCCGAGGGCGCGATGGACACGCTCAAGCGCGGCCTGCGGCTCTCCCCGGAGTTCGCCCGCGGCCTGGGGCTCACCCTGGCCTTCGCCGTCGTGGCCACCGCGGGCAAGGTCGTCGTGCCCGTCGCCGTCCAGCAGATCATCGACAACGGACTGTCCGGGGCGGAGGGACCCGACCTGGGCTTCGTCACCCGCATGGTGGCCGTCTGCGCCGCCCTGCTCGTGGTCACCATGATCTGCTCCTACCTGATGAACGTGCGCCTGTACCGGGCCACCGAGTCCGGTCTGGCCACGCTGCGCCGCAAGGCCTTCCGGCACGTGCACGACCTGTCCGTGCTCACCCAGAACAGCGAGCGCAAGGGCGCCCTGGTCTCCCGCGTCACCAGCGACGTCGACCAGATCAGCACCTTCATGCAGTGGGGCGGCCTGCTCCTGCTGGTCAGCAGTGGCCAACTCCTGGTCGCCACCATCCTGATGGCGGTCTACTCCTGGCAGCTCACCCTCGTGGTGTGGATCTGCTTCCTGCCGCTGCTGTTCGGCGTGCGCTGGCTCCAGAAGCTGCTGTCCAAGGCCTACCTCAAGGTCCGCGAGAACACCGGCGACATGCTCGGCGTCATCGGCGAGACCGTCATGGGCGCCTCCGTCATCCGCGCCCACGGCACCGAGCGGCGCACCGCCGAGCGCATCGACACCACCGTCCTGACCACGCGCCGCTCCCAGGTGCGCGCCCAGCGGCTGTCCATGGCGGTCTCGCCCTTCGCCGAGATCATCGCGGCCCTGGGCAACACCGCCGTCGTCCTCGTCGGCGTCTGGCTCGGCCTGGGCGGAGGCCTGACCGCAGGGCAGCTCATCGCCTTCCTGTTCCTGATGACCCTGTTCATCCAGCCGATGATGATGGCCACCGAGATCTTCAACGAGGCCCAGAACGCCATCGCGGGCTGGCGCCGCGTCCTGGGCGTGCTCGACACCGTCCCCGACATCGCCGACCCCGGCGAGGCGGGCCGGGTGCTGCCGCGCGGACCGGTCCGGGTCTCCTTCGACGAGGTGACCTACTCCTATCCCGAGGGCCCCGTCGTCCTCGACGACGTCAGCGTCGAGATCACCCCCGGCACCCGCGTGGCCGTGGTGGGTGAGACCGGCTCGGGCAAGACCACCTTCGTCAAGCTGCTCACCCGCCTCATGGACCCCGCCCGGGGCACCGTCCGGCTCGACGGCGCCGACCTGCGCGAGGTGGCCTTCTCCTCCCTGCGCAGCCGCGTGGTGATGGTCCCGCAGGAGGGCTTCCTCTTCGACAGCTCCCTGGGAGACAACATCCGTTTCGCCCGCCCCGAGAGCACCGACGCCGAACTGGAGGCCGCCGTCACCGAACTGGGGCTGGCGGAGTGGCTCGACAGCCTCGCCCACGGGCTGGACACCCCCGTGGGCCAGCGAGGGGAGTCGCTCTCGGCGGGGGAGCGGCAGCTGGTGGCCCTGGTGCGCGCCTACATCGCCGACCCCGACCTGCTGGTGCTGGACGAGGCCACCTCGGCGGTGGACCCGCACACCGAGGTGCGCATCCAGCGCGCCCTGGACCGGCTCACGCGCGGGCGCACCTCCGTGGCCATCGCGCACCGGCTGTCCACCGCCGAGGCCGCGGACCGGGTCCTCGTCTTCGACGACGGGCGCATCGTGCAGAGCGGTTCGCACACCGAGCTGGTGGACAGGCCCGGCGTGTACGCCGACCTGTACGCCTCCTGGGTGCGCTCCTCGGCCTGACCCGGGTCGTCCACAGGCCAGCCGGAGGGGGTGCGCCCGCACGGCCGCCGGGCTACCGTTGATTCGGGGGCGCCGCGTTCCTCCCGTGGTGGGGGGCGGCCCCCCGAATCCATTCTCCCCGTGCCACTTGAGCTGGGGCAACACCCGGACCGGGCCTGTGGACGTCCAGCCCCCGCGGGCCCCGTGCGCTCGGTCCGGGGCGCGTAGTGTCGGGGATATGCACTCCCGGCCGCACTTCGTCAACCCTCCCGCGTTGCCGCACGAGGCGGTGGCCGAGACGTTGGAGCGTGCTCTGCGCGACCGCTCGCAGGAGGGGGAGGCGGCGAGCGCCCTGGTCGGAAGCGCGTTGAACGACGACGACGGGGAGTTCGTCGAGCGCTGGTGCGTGCGGGTCGGGACACGGGCCGCGCCGGGTAGCCCGCTGCTCGGGTTGGCGTGTCTGTGCCTGGGCCACATCGCCCGACGCTTCGGACACCTCGGCGACGAGGCCCGCGCACTGGCGGAGTCGCTGGCGGCGCGTGCCGAGGCGGACCCCGCGGACGTGGACGCTCGGGCCCTCGACGGCCGTGACGACGTCCGGAGCTTCCTGCGCCCGCGGTGACCTCTACCGGCCGCGCCACCAGTGCGCCGCCAGCAGCTCCGCCACCAGCGGCTCCACCAGCAGGCTCACGTCCTGGTCGGTGTCGCCCGGGTAGCGCACGGTCAGCTCCGCCTCCGGCATCCGCTCCTGGCCGGGGGTGGGACCCACCGCCACGAACGCCCCCCGCAGCTGCCCCAGGTGCTGGGCGAAGCGCTCGTCGTAGGCCGAACCCGCGAACAGCAGCGCCCGGTAGTCCGTCACCGCCGCCAGGTGGCGGTCGGTGTGCGACCACTCCCCGGTCTCACACGCGTGCGCCACCCGCACCGGTCCCTGGCGCAGCACCCGCACCCCCTGCCAGGCCGACGCCATACGCTCGGCCGGAGCCACCATGTGCACACCGTGCGGCGACTCCAGGGCCCGGGCGGCCTCCGGCACCCACTCCGGCGCGCTCTCCAGCAGCGACGCCGTCGCGTTCGCCGCGCGGCGCAGCAGCCCCGGCAGGGTCTGGCTGTTGCCCGACCGGGGCGCGCCCAGACGGTGCCCCAGCAGCAGGAGCAGGGCCAGCGCGTGCTGGTAGGCGCGACAGCCCACACCGCTCGCCTCCTCACCCGCGTGCAGCGGTACCAACAGGTCCGCCTGGCGCCCCACCACCGAGTCCACCGACGGGGCCAGCACGATCACCGGCGACCGCGCCACGTAGCGGTCCAGCGCCGTGTACAGCTCGCGCTGCCCGCCGCCCAGGCTCACCGCGACCACGAGCGTCTCGGGACCCGCGGGCGGTTCCTCCGCCGACGAGGAGAAGTCCGCGCTCGCCGCGATCCCCGACCGGCGCAGCCGCGCCGCCGCCACCTCGCACGCGTGCCGCGCCGCGCCCAGACCCAGGAAGCGCACCGCCGCGGGCTCGTCGTCGAGCAGCGCGGGCAGCGCGGCGTAGGGATCCCACCGCGGAAAGCGGTCGGCGAGCCGGATCAGCGCCTCGGGCTTGCCCGCGAGGTCGCGGGACAGGGACTCGGCGGTCACGAAACCCCCAGGGTACGAAGGCAGGGCGAAGGACGACGCACGAACTCTAGGACATCCGCGACCCCCGCCTCCCGGCACCCACCGTCCCCCCGGACCTCCGCCCCGAGCCGTCCCGCTCCGAGCCACCCGGAGTCACCCCGAGCCACCCCGACGACAGGGGACACCCGGTGCGGGGCGCTCCGGCGGCGGCCATAATCTGGAGTGCATGAGCGTCACCAGCCTCGACCCGGACATCGCCGCCCGCCTCAAGCGGAACCCGGACGGCCTCGTCCCCGCCGTCGTGCAACAGCACGACACCGGGGAGGTACTCATGCTCGCCTGGATGGACGACGAGGCCCTGCACCGCACCCTCACCACCGGCTCCGCCACCTACTGGTCGCGCAGCCGCGGCGAGTACTGGGTCAAGGGCGCCACCTCCGGACACACCCAGCGTGTGGTATCGGTCGCACTCGACTGCGACGGGGACACCCTGCTGGTCCGCGTCGACCAGGAGGGCGCCGCCTGCCACACCGGCGACCACACCTGCTTCGACGCCGGGAGACTCCTGTGAGTTCGTCCGCCTTCCCGCCCCGCGCGCGCCGGGAGTACGGCCTGGCCATGCTCGCCCTGGCCGCCGGGGCCGGGCTGCTGCTCGCCGCCGCCGGACGCCAGTGGGCGACCGGCGAGCTCGCCGCGCCGGGGCCGGTCGCCCCCGTCTCCGTGGAACTCACCGGAACCGACCTCACCGGCGCCCTGAGCGGCATCGGCTGGGCCGGGCTGGCCGGGATCGCTGGCCTGTACGCCACCCGGGGCTGGGCCCGCCGCGCGGTCGGCCTCCTCGTCGCCCTGGGCGGAGCGGCCGCCCTCAACGCCGTCTGGGGCGCCACCCGCCCCAGCGCGCTCCTGGACGCGGTGGCCGACAACACCACCGACACCGCCGGGGCCGCCCAGGTGGCCGCCGACCCCCGACTGCTGGCCCTGGGGCCCGCCCTGGCCGTGGCCGGAGCCGTGCTCCTGGTCGCTGCGGGGCTGGTCGCGGTCCTACGAGCCCCTGCCTGGCCGGGTATGGGCACCCGGTACGATCGGGACGCCGCACCGCGCGCGACCCGGTCCGAGACGCCCTCCGACCTGTGGAGGTCGCTGGACGCCGGTGACGACCCCACACTCGACGCTGAGCCCGGAGGCGCCACGCCCGCGGACTCCGGCGGCGCCGCACACGCACCGCTGGCAGCACGCCCAGCCGAACCTAAGGAGAACACCTGATGGCCGACGAGCACCACGACGACCACGGCAACACCCTGTCCGCCTGGTTCCTCACCGTGTCCTGGATCGTGGCGTGGTCCGTGGCGGCCTTCGTCATCGTCTTCCTCGGCGGCGACCTGCTGCTGTGGACCGCCGTCGCCCTCGTCGCCAGCGTCGTGCTCGCCGCGATCGCCGGTGTCATGAAGAAGGCCGGCTACGGCCGCAAGGAGCCCCGCCCCGTCCCGCCCACGCGCGAGGAGTGGGAGGCCGGCCGCAAGTCCGGCGCCGCGCAGCCCGAGCCCGCCGCCGCGCAGCCCGGCCCCGCGCTGGACCCCGACGCGACCAAGGTCTGAGGGACACGGGATATCGGGAGAGCAGCAGCTCACAACGAGTGAGTAACGGAAATATGGACGAAGGTCCCACGGGGCGGGTAGATTCGGCCCACCGGCCACGGCTGCCGCGTTGGTTCGGTTCGGTGGGAGTCCCACCGATCTGGCATCATTCCTTTCTGCCCGCGGTGTACGCGACCTGGTGAGCCAACCCTGCCCCGTGTTGGACCGGAGTGTTCCTCCGTGCGCCGCGCAAATCCCTTGTCCTCTTCCGGAAAGTTGTACCGAGCATGAGTTACGGTCCCCCTCCCCCCGGCAACCCCGGCCCGCCCCCCGGCGGCGGCTACGGTCCCCCCGGGGGCGGCTACGGCCCGCCCTCCGGTGGCTACGGTGCCCAGCCACCCTCGGGCCAGGCGCCGAAGAACTACCTGATCCACAACATCCTGGGGATCATCAGCTGCATCCCGCTGATCGGGATCATCGGCCTGGTCTTCGCCATCCAGGTCAACAGCAAGTGGTCCAGCGGCGACTACGCCGGTGCCGAGTCCTCGGCGAACACCGCGAAGATCCTGGGCATCATCGGCCTGGTGCTGTTCATCATCAGCGTGATCGGCACGATCCTCTACATCATCCTCATGGTGGTCGCGGTCGGTAGCGCGGCCACCTACGACAGCACCTACACCTACTAGCAGCGGGGCGCCGACACATCGGGGCCCGCCGCGCACATCCCCTGCTCCGCCCTCGCACTGCCACGAGGGCGGAGCCGCCTTTTTTCCGGCGGCGCCCCGCGATGGGTAGGCTGACCCCGTGCACCCCCACGAGAACCCCGGCACCGGCCCCGCTCCGGCGGCCTCGCCGTCCGAGCCCCGCCCCAGCCGCCTCCAGAACCTCGTCGAGCGCGTGCACCCGGTTGTCTGGCCGGTCTCCCTGGGCGCGACGGGCCTGGCCGGCGCCCTCCTCCTCCATGTCCTGGACCCCAACGAGCCCGGCAACTACCCCACATGTCCCTGGCTCCTGCTCACCGGAACCTTCTGCCCCGGCTGCGGGACCATGCGCGCGGTCGCGCTCACCACCAACCTGGACATCCTCGGCGCCATCAGCATGAACCCCCTGCTGTTCGTCCTGGCCCCCTACCTGCTGCTGTCCTACGCGCGCTGGTTCGCCGACGCGCTCGGCTTCCGCCGCGGACCGCGACAGCTCACGCCCACATGGTTCATCTGGGGCCTGCTCGTCCTCATCCTCGTGTACTGGGTGGCCCGGAACCTGCCCTGGTTCTCCTTCCTCGCCCCCGGGACCCCGCTGTTCCCCGGATGGTGACACGGAACCGGAACGGGTTCCCCGCGATCTGACCCAACGAGCGGATCCGCGAAACCGCGACCACACGCCCCACGGATTCTGGAGAGTTCCCCACATGTACTACGGCCCCCCGCCCAACGGCGGTTACGGCCCTCCCGGCGGCTACGGTTACCATGCCCCGCCCCCCGGCGGACCCCCCAGGAACTACCTGGTGTTCAACATCCTGGGCATCGTCAGCTGCATCCCGGTGATCGGCATCATCGGCCTGGTCTTCGCCATCCAGGTCAACAGCAAGTGGGAGACGGGCGACTACGCGGGAGCCCAGTCCGCCTCCGACACCGCCAAGATCCTGGGCATCATCGGCCTGGTCTGCTTCGTCCCCGTGGTCCTCTACCTCGTGGTCGTGCTCGTGTACTTCCTGTTCATGTTCGCGGTACTGGCGACCATGTGACCGCCGGTCGGCGCGCCGCACCGACACACCGGTGCGCGAGTCCCCTTTTCCGGCTCCCACCGCCGCCACCGCGGTGGCCTCCCACGGGGTCGGCGGCCCCGCGGTCCCCGCGGGTGGATACGATGACCAGCAACACGGTGCGGCGGTGTCCGATCCCGCCGCGCGAGGAGTCCGCACCACGGGCCACCACCGTGCCGGCCCACTTTCACGAGGGAGCAGTAACTGGTGAGCGTGCTCGACGAGATCCTCGACGGAGTACGCGCTGACCTGGCGCAGCGGCAGGAGGACCTGCCCCTTGACCGCCTCAAGGCCCAGGCCGGGTCGGTGCCCACCCCCAAGGACGCCGAAGCCGCCCTGCGCCGTCCGGGCGTGCACGTCATCGCCGAGGTCAAGCGGGCCAGCCCCTCCAAGGGCCCCCTCGCGGCCATCACCGACCCCGCGTCCCTGGCCCGCGACTACGAGGCCGGCGGCGCCGCCCTGATCAGCGTCCTCACCGAGCAGCGCCGCTTCAAGGGCAGCCTCGCCGACCTCCAGGCCGTCCACAAGGCGGTCGACACCCCGCTGCTGCGCAAGGACTTCGTGGTCAGCTCCTACCAGCTGTGGGAGGCCCGCGTCTTCGGGGCCTCCGCCGTGCTGCTCATCGTCGCGGCCCTGCCCCAGGAGGCCCTGGTCTCCCTGGTGGAGAGGGCCCGCTCGCTCGGCCTGATGCCGCTGGTGGAGGTCCACGACGAGGAGGAGGTCTCGCGCGCACTCGACGCCGGGGCCACCGTCGTCGGCGTCAACGCCCGCAACCTCAAGACCCTGGAGGTGGACCGGGACACCTTCTCCCGGCTCGCCCCCCTCATCCCCTCCGACGTCGTCAAGATCGCCGAGTCCGGTGTCCGCGGCCCGCACGACCTGCTGGCCTACGCGGGGGCCGGAGCCGGAGCCGTCCTCGTCGGCGAGAGCCTGGTCCGCGGCCGCAACCCGCGCGAGGCCGTCGCCGACCTGGTCACCGCCGGGGCCCACCCCGCCCTGCGGGACCGGAACTAGGGAGCCACAGCCCGTGAGAGGGTCGACGCAGGCACCGGCGGACACGGCGACGACACGCCCCGTCCGCAGATGGCGATGGCTCTAGGGAACCCGCGCCAGTGAGCCGCGGGTTCCCGCCGCCGCGTTGACCCACAGTCAGAACGCGCCGCCGGAGCCGGGCGGCGCACAGCCGGTCGGCGCGCGGACCCCGCGGCGCGAGGCCGGGGGAGCCCCGCGGTCGGCCCTTCCCAGGAGAGCGTGCCATGAGTCACGACCAACCCCTGCCCGACCAGCGCGGGCACTACGGCCGCTTCGGCGGCCGCTTCGCGCCCGAAGCCCTCATCGCCGCCCTCGACGAGGTGGCCGCCGAGTGGGAGAAGGCCAAACAGGACCCCCAGTACCAGGCCGAACTCGCCGAACTGCTCAAGGACTACACCGGGCGCCCCAGCGCCCTGAGCGAGGCCCGCAACTTCTCCGAGCACTGCGGCGGCGCGCGCGTCCTGCTCAAGCGCGAGGACCTCAACCACACCGGATCGCACAAGATCAACAACGTCCTCGGCCAGGCCCTGCTCACCAAGCGGATGGGCAAGACCCGCGTCATCGCCGAGACCGGCGCCGGACAGCACGGCGTGGCCACCGCCACCGCCTGCGCCCTGCTCGGCCTGGAGTGCGTGATCTACATGGGTGAGGAGGACACCCGCCGCCAGGCGCTCAACGTCGCCCGCATGCGCATGCTCGGCGCCGAGGTCGTCCCCGTCACCATCGGCAGCCGCACCCTCAAGGACGCCATCAACGAGGCCTTCCGCGACTGGGTGGCCAACGTCGACCGCACCCACTACCTGTTCGGTACCGTCGCCGGTCCGCACCCCTTCCCCAAGCTCGTGCGCGACCTGCACTTCGTTGTCGGCCAGGAGGCCCGCGAACAGGTCCTGGAGCGCGTCGGCAGGCTCCCCGACGCGGTCGCCGCGTGCGTGGGCGGCGGCTCCAACGCCATGGCGGTCTTCGCGGCCTTCATCCCCGACGAGGAGGTCGCCCTGTACGGCTTCGAGGCCGGGGGAGAGGGCGCGCGGACCACCCGCACCGCCGCCTCCATCACCGCGGGCAGCCCCGGCGTCTTCCACGGGGCGCGCACCTTCGTGCTCCAGGACGAGTACGGCCAGACCCTGCCCAGCCACTCCATCTCCGCCGGACTCGACTACCCGGCGGTGGGCCCCGAGCACGCCTACCTCGCCGACACCGGCCGCGCCACCTACGAACCGATCACCGACGCCGAGGCCATGGAGGCCTTCCGGCTGCTGTGCCGCACCGAGGGCATCATCCCGGCCATCGAGAGCGCGCACGCCCTGGCCGGAGCCCGCAAGCTCGGCGAGCGCCTCGGCCCCGACGCCGTCATCCTGGTGAACCTCTCCGGGCGCGGCGACAAGGACGTTGACACCGCGGCCGCCTACTTCGGCCTCGTTGACCCGGAGGGACAGGCGTGAGCGCCACCGCACTACAGACCAAGCTCGCCGAGGCCCGCGAGGCCGGACGCGCCGCCCTGATCGGCTACCTGCCCGCGGGGTTCCCCGACGTGGAGTCCTCCGTCCGGGTCATCCAGGCCATGGTCGAGGGGGGCTGCGACGTCATCGAGGTCGGCCTGCCCTACTCCGACCCCATGATGGACGGCCCCACCATCCAGCGGGCCGCCGACCGGGCCCTGGCCGCGGGCACCACCACCGACGACGTGTTCCGTGTGGTCGAGGCCACCGCCGCCACCGGCGCCGCCGCCGTGGTGATGTCCTACTGGAACCCCATCGAGCGCTACGGGGTCGAGCGCTTCGCCGCGGGCCTGGCCAAGGCGGGCGGGGCCGGGGTGATCACCCCCGACCTCATCCCCGAGGAGTCCGAGGAGTGGGTGGCCGCCTCCGACGCCTGCGGCCTGGACCGGGTGTTCCTGGTCGCGCCCTCCTCCACCGACCGGCGCCTGGCCCTGACCACGCGGGAGTGCACCGGCTTCGTGTACGCCGCCTCGCTCATGGGCGTGACCGGCACCCGCACCCAGGTCGCCGACACCGCCGCCGCGCTGGTGCGGCGCACCCGCGAGGCGACCCGCGACTCCGGACTGCCGGTCTGCGTGGGCCTGGGCATCTCCACCGGCGCCCAGGCCGCCGAGGTGGCCGCCTACGCCGACGGCGTGATCGTCGGCGCCGGGTTCTGCCAGCGCGTCCTGGACGCGCCGGACCTGGAGACCGGACTCGTCGCGGTCCGCTCCTTCGCCCAGGAACTGGCGCGGGGAGTGCGCTCGGGCCGCACCTGACCCGAGGGGCCCGCGGCCAGCGGGACGCGTGAACACCGGCGGGGGTCGTCCACGGGACGGCCCCCGCCTTCGTCGTGCGGCCCCGCTTCCCAGCGGACCCCCGCAGCCGCGCCGGACAAGGCAACGGTCAAACCGGTGAGAACCGGGTGGGAGAGCCCCCGAAAAAACCTCGTGACACCTCTCTGACCAGGCACCCATGAAGGGGGAGGGACGCCCTCCGCCCCGAGGGGCATCAACCACTGCGCCCGAAATCCCGGACTCAGCGTCATGCACCCAACACAGGCAGTAGGATCTGACCCGACACGAAGGGCGACGAGACGCCCACGCATGGTGGTGACGGGGCCTCTTTCCCGACGCCCACCCGCCCCTCCGGCCCACCGGGCCGTGCTCGTCCCGGACGCGCACGGGGCGGGTGGCGGCGCGCGGTGGCGGTGACCACATCTCCACGTCCCGGGAACCCCGCACGGCCCGGTGACGACTCCATGGAGGAACCCGCGCCCGCTCCGGCGGGCGCGGCGGTCACGGCCGCACCGAACGGCAAGGAGGCAGGGGCTTCCCTCCCGCCCGCAGGCGGAGACACCCGCCCCGCACACCAGATGACCCGCCCGCTCTCTCCCCGGAGGCCGCAGTGATGGACACAACCGACCAGACGCCCGCCACCGACCCCGCGCCCGGAGGGTCGCGTTGGGAGGCCGTCCAACCCTGGCTCAGCCTCGCCTGCCGCGTCGGACTGGCCGCCGTCCTGGTCTTCGCCGCCGTCTCCAAGTTCCCCCCGGCCCTGTCCGTCCAGGCGGTCGAGGCCTACGACCTCTTCCCCGCCGAGGTCGCGCGGTTCATCGGCTACACCCTCCCCCTGTTCGAACTCGCCCTGGCCGCCCTCCTCCTGATCGGACTCGCCACCCGCTACGTCGGCGCCGCCAGCGCGCTGCTCATGGTCGTCTTCATCGCCGGGATCCTCTCCGCCATGGCCCGGGGGCTGAGCATCGACTGCGGCTGCTTCGGCGGCGGCGGCCAGGTCGACCCGGAGGAGACCACCTACGGGCTCTCCATCGCCCGCGACATCGCCTTCGCCGCGATGGGCGCCTTCGTCGCGGTCTGGCCGCGTTCGCCCTTCGCCGTCGACCGCGCCCTCGGCCTCTTCCGGTGACCCCGGACGGCCGACCGTATCCAGCAGCAGTGAGGAACAGGGGAAGACATGGGCAGTGAAGCGCGCAGGCGCTCCCGCGAGAAACTCAAGGAGCAGAGGGAGAAGGACAAGCGCAGGGCCAAGCGCAACAGGACCCTCATCGTGGTGGGCGTCGCCGCCGCGGTGGTGCTCCTCATCGTCGGCATCGGCTACGTCGCCCTCAACGCCGACCGCCGCGACGGCGAGTACGAGGGGGCCCTGGCACCGACGACCCTCCAGCAGGACGGCAGCGTCGTCATGGCCCAGGAAGGCGCGTCGGCCCCCGTCGTCGAGGTCTACGCCGACTACCAGTGCCCCGCCTGCCGCCAGTTCGAACTCCTCAACGGCGGCGTCCTCAAGGAGAACGCCGCCCAGGGCGAGGCCGTCGTCCACTACCGGCCGGTCAGCATCTTCGCCCAGCAGCCGGTGCCCCTGAGCAGCAACTCGCTGCGCGCCGGGGCCGCCGCCCGCGCCGCCGCCGACCACGACCGGTTCGTGCGCTACAACGACATCCTCTTCGAGAACCAGCCCACCGAGCGCACCGAGGGCTTCACCGTCGACCAGCTCAAGGAGTGGTTCGCCGAGACCGACCCCACCCCGGAGCAGCAGGAGCGGTTCGACCAGCGGGTGGAGGACGAGGCCGCCGTGGTCTCCCGGTTCACCGAGGAGTTCCTGCCCGCCCTGACCGAGGACGCCATGGCGCAGATCGGCGAGGACACCCTCGCCACCATGGTGCTGACCGACCTGCTCGCCTGGGGCGCCGAGCACGGCCACGACCCCTCGTTCCTGGAGGGGACGTACACGGGCCAGATCATCGAAGCCACCGGGAACGCCTACACTCGCTACAGCGGAGACAACGCCTTTCGCGGAACGCCCTCCGTCTACATCAACGGTGAGTTGCTCGACAACGACACCGCCATGACCGCCCGGGGCCTCAACGAGGCGATCGCCTCAGCGGAGCCCGGCGAGGTCGACACCCAACCCACAGGCGACGGGGGTGGCGCGGAGTAGCCATCCCCTAAGACACCCCCGCACGCGGGGCGAACCCGAGAGCAGACCAGTGACATTGTCGTCGACAGCCACGGAGGGCGCGGTCGAGTTCGGCCGGGCCCTCGCGGCCTTCCCCAGCCCGCAGGTCAACTCCATCCCCATCGGGCCGCTTCAGATCCACTTCTACGCCCTGTGCATCCTCGCCGGAGTCATCGTCGCGGTGCTGTGGAGCGAGCGGCGCTGGGCCGCCATGGGCGGTGAGAAGGGCACCATCATGGACATGGCCGTGTGGGCCGTGATCCTGGGCCTGATCGGCGGACGCCTCTACCACGTCATCAGCGACGCACAGCTGTACTTCGCCGAGGGCCGCGAGCCCATCCGCGCCCTGTACATCTGGGAGGGCGGACTCGGCATCTGGGGAGCCATCCCCATGGGAGCCCTCGGCGTGTGGCTGGTGGCCCGCAAACGCGGCCTGTCCATGTCCAAACTCTCCTTCGCCATCGCCCCCACCATCCCCCTGGCCCAGGCCCTGGGCCGCTGGGGCAACTACTTCAACCAGGAGCTGTTCGGCAGGCCCACCGACCTGCCCTGGGCCGTGGAGATCTCCCCCTACCCCAACGGGGCCCTGCGCCCGGGCATGGAACTGGGCGTGAGCACCTACCACCCCACCTTCCTCTACGAGTCCCTGTGGTGCCTTGGCCTGGCCGTCCTGCTGGCCTGGGCCGGCCGCCGCTACGAGCGCTCCCTCCAGGGCGGACGCCTGTTCGCCCTCTACGTCATGGGCTACTGCGTCGGCCGGTTCTGGATCGAGTACCTGCGCGTGGACCCCGCCAACGACTTCCTGGGCCTGCGCCTGAACAACTGGACCTCCCTCCTGGTCCTCCTCGCCGCCCTGGCCTACTTCGTGTGGGCGGGACGGCGTATCGACTCCTTCTCCAGCGCCGTCGTCCCCCACGGCCACGACGCCGGAACCCAGGTGTTCGGGCCCACAACCGACGGTGAGACGCGCGACGACAGCACCGTCTACAGCGCCCTGGACAGCGAGGAATCGCGTGTCGGTTCGCAAAGCTCCAGCTCACAGGAGGCGGGGACGGAATACCACCCGAGCCCTGAACGATCTAGTAGCGAGGGCTCGACCGATAGGGACGCCGGGGACACGGGAACCGAACCCGGGACGAAGCCCGAGTAGACACAGGGAAGCCACGTGGACCGGCCGTGTCCGGGCACGCATCTGGGCCCCTGTACCTTTCGAGCAGACCACGGGTTGACGATTGAGAAAGACCGTGAGCAGAGCTGAGTCCGGGCACGGCCGCAGAGGCCGACGCGCCCACACCGAGGACCGCGCCGACGACCAGATCCTGGACCAGGACCAGGAGGGGTACGACCCCGAGGAGGACTTCTCCGCGGAGTACGGCCACACCCGTCCCGCCGACGACGGTGGCCACGACGGCTACGACGAGGGCTCCTACGACGAGGACGACGGCGCCGACGGCATCGACGCGGACGGCGCCGAGGAGGCCGGGGGCGGCCGCGCCTCGCGCCGCAGGAAGGGCCGCGGGGCCCGCGGCCCCTCCCGCCGCAGGGCCCCGGGCAACCGGGCCACCGGAGGCAGGCGGGCCGGAGCCACGGGAGTGAACAAGGTCTCGGCCTTCTCCGCCGCCGCGATCAAGCGCGTCTCGGTCCTGGGCGACCGGCCCAACCAGATCGTGTACACCCTCGCCGAGCAGAGCAAGCGCAAGCGCGGCACCGCCGTGCTCGGCGTCCTGCTCGGAGCGTTCAGTGTCGCGCTGATCGCCCTCCTCGGCCTGCTTTCCTACCAGCTCCTCACCGGGAGCGGCGGCGCCGTCGCGGGCGGGGACGACACGGTCGTGACCCCGCCGGACGGGCACAGCACCCTCACCCCGGAGCTGTACCTGTCCGAGCCCAACCGCGAGGACGTCTTCGGCGCCATCAACGAGCGCCCCGAGGGCATCGAACCGATGACCGAGGAGAGCGTGTTCGACCCGGTCCGCGAGATCGGCCTGGACGATATGAACCTGGAGCTGCGCCAGGGCGCCGTCACCGACTCCTGCACCTCCCTGGTGTGGGGTGAGGAACTCGGCCAGAGCCTGATCGACGCCAACTGCGTCCAGGCCGCCTCCGGTGTGTACACCGACGGGGACGAGCAGCACGTGGCCCAGTTCACCCTGTTCGACCTGGCCAACGCCGAAGCCGCGGCCGAGGTCGAGCGCGAGCTGGACCCGACCAACGCCGAGAGCGGCGCCGGGTTCCTGCTCACGCAGACCGGCGACGAGGTCCCCGGCCTGCGGGACGGTTACAGCCAGGCCACGACCCAGGTCATGGGCCACTACCTGGCCGTGTTCTGGGTGGCCGACACCGACGGCACCCCGCCCGGGGACAACACCGACATGGCGACGCTGAGCGTGGCCTCCATGAACGCGGCGCGCTACGTCTACGAGGAGGTCGTGGCCGTGAACCAGGCGGCGGAGCAGGCCGAGGAGTAGTCTGTCCCGGCCTGTCGGAGGCCCCGATAGGATCTGCGACAGACCGACCCGAGGTCACATGAGGCGCGGCGAGGATTCCCGGCCTCACACACCCCCGAACACATCGGTCCGGCCCGCGTACGCGCGGGCCGGACCGCATCCGAGGAAAGGTCCATTGGGTGTCCCCTTCTGAACCGTCGGCGTCCGGACCCGCGGGGCGTCGGAGGAAGAGCAGCGAGCCCGACACCGAGCCCGAGGGGCGCTCCTCCCGGGAGGGCGGGCGCCGACGGGCCGGGGGGCGCAGGAAGAGGGAGTCCCGGCGCCTGGGCCCCCTCATCGCCATCGTGGCCGGTGTGCTGGTCGTGGCGCTGATCGCCCTCGGCGTGGTCCTGTACCTCAACGCGGGGGAGGAGGGCGGCGAAGGGCAGGCCGCCCCCCAGTCCCGTCCCGCCGTGTACCGGGTCATCGACGCCGGCAGCATGAACGAGGTGCTCGCCACCCGCGAGGCCGACAGCCGCCCCCTCAACGAGAACGAGCTGTTCGGGGATCGCAACGCCGAGATCTCCAGCCAGAGCATCGACTTCGCCCTGCGCGACTCGGCCCTGGCCGAGGACTGCGCCGCCGCGGTGTGGGGCGAGCCCGTCAAGGCCGCCCTGGCCGAGGCCGACTGCACCCAGGCCGGGCGCGCCACCTACGTCTCCGACACCTACTTCGGCGTCGTGGCCGTGTTCAACCTCGCCGACGTCGAGGGCAGCCGCGCGGTCGCCGCGGCCCTCACCGAGCCCGAGGGGGAGGACGCCGAGGACCCCGGCTTCGTGCTCTCCCCGTCCGGGGCCGAGCCCTTCGACCGCCTGGGCAGCGGCTACAGCGCCAGCGACGCGGTCGTCAGCGGCCACTACCTGGTCCTGGTGTGGGTGCAGCCCACCGAGTCGGAGTCGGTGGAGGACAGGGTCAGTCTGTCCGGGCCGCTCGTGGCGCTGGCCAACTTCCGCGACCCGCTCTACCGGCGCATGGTGCAGCAGGAGGGCACCACCGGCGGCAGCGAGGGGACGACGGAGGGGACCGAGGGCACCGGAACCGAGGGCACGGGTACCGACGGAACCGGGACCGAGGGTACGGGCAGCGGCACCGAGGGCGAGGGTGTGACCGGCACCGAAGGTACGGGTACGGGCACGGAGCTGCCCGGAACCGGGACCACCGGCACCGGCTGACCTCCCCACGCACACGCACGAAGGGGCCTGCGGCGTCGCAGGCCCCTTCGTCGTCCCCGGGGCGGGCACGCAGCAGCCCGTTGGCTGGCCGGAAGCGTTACCAGTGTGAGGCGTGAGCCCTTGACCTGCGACGGCGAAGGGGGCGGGCCGGTGGACCTTTCCGGTCACCGGATCAGGACGGGGGCGCCTGGACCCGCTCCAACAGGTCGGCGGCCACCCCGCGCAGCTCGCCGAAGCGGTGCTCGGGCAGGTCCAGCAGGGTGTGCCCCGACACCCACTCCGGCGCGGCGGCCACCGCGTGGCGCGCCGTGCGCTTGTTGACCGGACCTCCCCGCCACGCCGACACCTCCACCAGCCCCGCCCGCAGGGTCGCGGTGAGCGTGCCGTGCGCCCGCTCCTGCACGTGCGCCAGCAGCCGCTCCACCGCCGAGTCCGCGTCCGGGCGCCGGGTCAGCCGCACCGCCGTCAGGCCGTCCGCGCCGAACCCGCGCAGGAACCGCACCCCGAAACGCGGTTCCACCAGGGCGCGCAGCCCCCGCTGGCCCGCCTCGTCGCGCACGCACGCCGCGGAGGACGGCACCAGCACGTACACGGTGTCCCCGGCGGCGGCCAGGGCCGCGCGCGCCGCCCAGCGGTCCCACCCGCCCGCGAGATTGACCACCGCGCAGCCGCCGCCCTGCCCGGGCGCCTCCATCCACGTGGACAGGCGCACCCGCCCCGACCCGGCGACCTCGCCGGGCCACGCGCCCACCAGAGTCGGCGCACGGTCACCACCGGTCTCCCGGGTCTCCTCGGCCACCCGGTCCAGCACGGCGCGGGCCCGGTCGGCGTCCAGGCCGCCCCGGGCCTCCTTGGCGTTCACCCCCTGGCTGTACACACGCGCCACCTCACCCGAGGGCGCGGGCAGCGTGCGCGCCAGCGGACGCAGCACGTACAGGTCCGAGGCCGCGCCGATCGACTCGGCCCCGTGGTAGCGGTTGAAGTCCGGCCACACCGCCTCCAGCAGCAGGTCCATCCGCACCAGCCGCGCCTGCGTGGCCGCGGCCAGCCGCGGGGTGGTCTCACTGGCCCCGTAGGCCACCAGCACCCGGCCCCGGCGGGGGTCGGCCATCCCCTCCACACCGCGCCGCACGAACAGCTCCACCCCGTCGGGCGTGTAGGGGGGATCGGTGAACACCACGTCCGCGACGCCGCGCACCGCGGGCGGCAACCCCAGACGCAGGTCCGCGGCGTGCGTGCGCACCGCCAGTCCCAGGTCGGCGGCCAGGGCGTCGATGTGGGCCAGGACGCGCTCGTCGATGTCCACGACCTCCGCGCGGGCGCCCAGGCACACCAGGGCCAGCGCCACCGAGGTCAGGTCGTGGTCGCCCACGCACAGCAGCGTGCGGTCGCGCAGGTCGAACCGGGTGGACAGCAGCAGCGCCCGGCGCAGCGCGGTCTCGGCCGTCGCCGCGACGTGGTCCAGGTCCAGGTCCGAGGCGGGTCCCTGTTCCACGGCGCGCGCCAGCTCCGCCAGCGCCCGTGAGTAACGGGGGAGCAGGTGGGCCACCGGGTCGGCGGGCTCCTCCCCGGCCGCGCCCGCGTAGCGCTCCGGCCGCACCAGGCGCACTCGGCCCCGCCCGTCCCCGGCCACCAGCTCACCGGCCTCTGTCAGGGCCTCCACCAGGGAGGACACCAGCGCGTACGCGACGCCGCTGGCGCGCACCAGCGCGTTCGCCTCCCACTCGCGCCCGTCCGAGAGCAGCGCCAGCACACGCCGCAGCCGGGGCGCGTCCACACCGTGGCCGCGCAGCAGCTCCGAGGCGGGCTCGGGAAGGGGCGGCGGGCCGTCGGGGGAGCGGTCGGCGCGGGCGGCGCGGCCGTCCGCGGCTGGTACCCGCCCGGAGGCAGCGGAAGGGGGGCCGTCCGGGCCCGGAGGAGTCGCGTGCATGCGTCGATCGTCCCACGCGCGCCGGGGCGGCGCGTGGTCCACCGCCACGCAGGTCAGCGGCACCGGCCGGTGAGGGGCATATCACTAGGGGACCCGCCCCCCACCCTCTTGGGGACGGGGTTAACACCGGGGTAATGTGGGGCCGCGGCGCGTCGCGCCCGCATACCCGAAGTGGCGTACCCGACCTCCCAGGTCGGTGTTTCGGCCCCTTTGGGAGGTTTAGCGGGGTTCCCTCGTGGAAAAACCCGCTAGGCCAGCCCACACCGGGAACCCTCCCGGAAGGGACCGTGCCCGAGCCCGCACACACGGGTACGGCAGGGGGCCACCGGCGCACCGCGGCGCCACATGGTCTAGACCTGCGATTGGCGTCGCGGCTGGACCGGCATGTATAAGGGAACCTGCCCGTCACGGGCGACCCCGCCCGCCACCGGCGACCACGAGGACGTGGACGCACGACGGAGGCGGCCACGGAGCCCACAGGACGGTCACCGCCGCACCACGCGGCGACACAACTTCATCCGCACGCAGCAGGGCCAACGTCGTCCCGGATGCGCTTTTCACGAAGCCGACGCAAGACGACAGGAGGGTAGATGCCTGCTGGCCAGGTGCGGCGTTCGTCCGTCCGAACGAACCCCGAGACCACTTCCCAGGGCCTGTACGACCCCGCTTTCGAGCACGACGCCTGCGGTGTGGGCTTCGTCGCCGACCTCACTGGACGTCGCAGCCACTCCATTGTCGAGAAGGCGCTCACCGTACTCCGCAACCTCGACCACCGCGGAGCCTCCGGTGCCGACCCCGACGACGGCGACGGCGCGGGCATCCTCACCCAGATCCCGCACGAGCTCTACACCGAAGTCTGCGACTTCACCCTGCCCGAGGCCGGCGCCTACGCCACCGGCATCGGGTTCCTGCCCGCCGACGCCGCCGAGCGCGCCGCCGCCGTGGAGCGCATCAACGCCATCGTCGCCGAGGAGGGCCTGACCCTGCTCGGCTGGCGCGAACTGCCCTTCGAGCCCCAGTACAGCGGCCCCGCAGCCCGCCAGGCCATGCCCTACTTCGGGCAGCTCTTCATCACGGGCACCCCCGGAACCGCCACCGAGGGCCTCACCGGCATCGATCTGGAGCGCCACGCCTACTGCGTACGCAAGCGCGCCGAGCACGAGAGCGACGTCTACTTCCCGAGCCTGTCCCCGCGCACCATCGCCTACAAGGGCATGCTCACCACCCCGCAGCTGGAGCCGTTCTTCCCCGACCTGTCCGACCGGCGCTACGCCTCCGGCCTGGCCCTGGTCCACTCCCGCTTCTCCACCAACACGTTCCCGTCCTGGCCGCTCGCCCACCCGTTCCGCTACGTCGCGCACAACGGCGAGATCAACACCGTCAAGGGCAACCGGAACATGATGCGGGCGCGCGAGGCCAAGCTCGCCAGCGACCTCATCCCCGGCCGTCTCGACCGGATCTTCCCGATCGTCGACCCCGACGACTCCGACACCGCCTCCTTCGACGACGCCCTGGAACTGCTCCACCTGGGCGGACGCTCCCTGCCGCACGCGGTGCTCATGATGATCCCCGAGCCCTGGGAGAACCACACCGAGATGGACCCGGCCGTCCGGGCCTTCTACGAGTACCACTCCACCCTCATGGAGCCCTGGGACGGCCCCGCCTCGGTGTCCTTCACCGACGGCACCGTCGTCGGCGCGGTCCTGGACCGCAACGGCCTGCGCCCCGGCCGCTACTGGGTCACCGAGGACGGCCTCGTCGTCCTCGCCAGCGAGGCCGGAGTCCTGGACATCGACCCCGCCACCGTCGTGCGCAAGGGACGCCTCCAGCCCGGCCGCATCTTCGTCGTCGACACCGCCCAGGGGCGCATCGTCGAGGACGAGGAGATCAAGGCCGAACTCGCCGCGCAGCACCCCTACCAGGAGTGGATCGACACCGGCGTCCTGCGCCTGGCCGACCTGCCCGACGCCCCGCCCGTCCCGGTCACCGAACTCCAGCGCGCCCAGCAGGTCTTCGGCTACACCGAGGAGGAGCTGCGCGTCATCCTCACCCCGATGGCCCGCACCGGCGCCGAACCCATCGGCTCCATGGGCACCGACACTCCGGTGGCCGCGCTCTCCGAGCGCTCCCGCCAGCTCTTCGACTACTTCTCGCAGAACTTCGCCCAGGTCACCAACCCGCCCCTGGACGCCATCCGCGAGGAGATGGTCACCAGCCTGGCCACCCTCCTGGGCGCCGAGCACAACATCCTCGACGCCGCACCGGGAAGCACCCAGCGCCTCGTCCTGCCCACCCCGGTCGTCGACCAGGCCGAACTGGCCGCCATCGTCGCCGCCGGACAGGGCAACCCGGCCCTGAAGAGCTTCACCGTCGACGGCACCTACCCCGTCGACGGCGGCGGCGACGCGCTCTCCGCCCGCCTGGAGCAGATCAACACCGAGGTCTCCGCCGCCATCGCCGACGGAGCCCACATCCTCGTGCTCAGCGACCGCGGCGCCGACGAGGGCCGCGCGCCCATCCCGTCGCTGCTGCTCACCGGATCGGTCCACCACCACCTCGTCCGTGAGAAGACCCGCACCGAGGTCGGCCTCCTCATCGAGGCCGCCGACGTGCGCGAATGCCACCACGTCGCCCTGCTCATCGGCTACGGCGCCTCCGCGGTCAACCCCTACCTGGCGCTGGCCACCGTCCGCGACCTCGTCGAGCACGGCACCATCGGCGGCGTCGACGCCGACCAGGCCGTCCGCAACACCGTCAAGGCCTTCGGCAAGGGCGTCCTGAAGGTCATGTCCAAGATCGGCGTGTCCACGGTCAGCTCCTACACCGGAGCCCAGATCTTCGAGGCCCTGGGCCTGGGCGCCGAGGTCATCGACCGCTGCTTCACCGGCACCACCTCCCGCCTGGGCGGCGTCGGCTTCGACGTCCTCGCCGAGGAGGTCGCCATCCGCCACCGCCGCGCCCACACCGCCAACCCCAACGCCCACCGGCGACTGGAGGTCGGCGGCGAGTACCAGTGGCGCCGCGAGGGCGAACCGCACCTGTTCAGCCCCGAGACCGTCTTCAAACTCCAGCACTCCACCCGCACCCGCAAGTACGAGATCTTCAAGGAGTACACCTCCCAGATCGACGACCAGTCCGAGAAGCTCATGACCCTGCGCGGTCTCCTGCGCTTCAAGGACGGCGTGCGCGAGCCCGTGCCCGTCGACGAGGTCGAACCCGTCTCGGAGATCGTCCGGCGCTTCTCCACCGGAGCCATGTCCTACGGCTCCATCTCCGCCGAGGCCCACCAGACCCTCGCCATCGCGATGAACCGCCTCGGCGGCAAGTCCAACACCGGCGAGGGCGGCGAGGACCCCGACCGCTTCACCCCCGACGCCAACGGGGACCTGCGGCGCAGCTCCATCAAGCAGGTCGCCTCCGGCCGCTTCGGCGTCACCTCGCACTACCTCAGCAACGCCGACGACATCCAGATCAAGATGGCCCAGGGCGCCAAGCCCGGCGAGGGCGGCCAGCTGCCCGGCCACAAGGTCTACCCGTGGGTCGCCCGGACCCGCCACTCCACCCCCGGCGTCGGGCTCATCTCCCCGCCGCCCCACCACGACATCTACTCCATCGAGGACCTCGCCCAGCTCATCCACGACCTCAAGAACGCCAACCCCTCCGCCCGGGTCCACGTCAAACTGGTCTCCGAGGCGGGCGTGGGCACCGTCGCCGCCGGCGTGTCCAAGGCACACGCCGACGTCGTCCTCATCTCCGGCCACGACGGAGGCACCGGCGCCTCGCCGCTGACCTCCCTCAAGCACGCGGGCACCCCCTGGGAGCTCGGCCTCGCCGAGACCCAGCAGACCCTGCTGCTCAACGGCCTGCGCGACCGCATCGTCGTCCAGGCCGACGGCCAGATGAAGACCGGCCGCGACGTCGTCATCGCCGCCCTGCTCGGCGCCGAGGAGTACGGTTTCGCCACCGCACCCCTCGTCGTCTCCGGCTGCGTCATGATGCGCGTGTGCCACCTGGACACCTGCCCCGTCGGCGTCGCCACCCAGAACCCGCTCCTGCGCGAGCGCTTCTCCGGCAAGGCCGAGTACGTCGTCAACTTCTTCGAGTTCATCGCCCAGGAGGTCCGCGAGTACCTCGCCCAGCTCGGCTTCCGCAGCCTGGACGAGGCCATCGGCTCCATCGACCTGCTCGACACCGCCGACGCCGTCACCCACTGGAAGGCCCAGGGCCTGGACCTGTCGCCCATCCTGTACGAGGTCGAGCCCCGCGCGGGCGACCACCGCGTCCAGCAGCGCCTCCAGGACCACGGCCTGGAGAAGGCCCTGGACAACACCCTCATCCAGCTCAGCGAGGGCGCCCTGGACTTCGGCCAGCCCGTACGCCTCGAACTGCCCGTACGCAACGTCAACCGCACCGTCGGCACCATGCTCGGACACGAGGTCACCAAGCGCCACGGCGCCGACGGCCTCCCCGACGACACCATCGACGTCTCCTTCACCGGATCCGCGGGCCAGTCCTTCGGCGCCTTCGTGCCCAAGGGCGTCACCCTGCGCCTGTCCGGCGACGCCAACGACTACGTCGGCAAGGGCCTGTCCGGCGGACGCGTCATCGTCCGCCCCGACAACGCCTCCCAGCTGGTCGCCGAGGACCACATCATCGCCGGCAACGTCATCGGCTACGGCGCCACCTCCGGAGAGATCCTCCTGCGCGGCGTCGTCGGCGAACGCTTCTGCGTCCGCAACTCCGGCGCCCTCGCCGTCGTCGAGGGCATCGGCGACCACGGCTGCGAGTACATGACCGGCGGCCGCGCCGTCGTCCTCGGCCGCACCGGCCGCAACTTCGCGGCCGGTATGTCCGGAGGCGTCGCCTACGTCCTGGACCTGGACCGCGAACGCGTCAACACCGAGATGGTCGAGATCGAGGCCCTCACCGACGAGGACCGCGCGTTCCTCACCGACGTCCTCACCCGCCACCGCGCCGAGACCGGATCGGCCGTCGCCGACCGGATCCTCACCGACGGCGGGAGCGGGCTCGACCGCATCGCCAAGATCATGCCCCGCGACTACAAGCGCGTCCTGCTCGCCCAGGCCGAGGCCGAACGCGAGGGCCGCGACGTCAACGAGGCCGTCATGGCCTCCGCACAGTCCTGACACGAGAGGAGGAAGGCACATGGCCGACCCCAAGGGCTTCCTGAAGACCACCGAGCGAGAGCTCCCCAAGCACCGACCCGTCGACGTGCGCATCCAGGACTGGCGCGAGGTCTACGAGGACTTCGACCGGGGAACCGTCACCAAGCAGGCCTCACGCTGCATGGACTGCGGCATCCCCTTCTGCCACAACGGCTGCCCGCTCGGCAACCTCATCCCCGAGTGGAACCACCTCGTCCACACCCACGACTGGGCCGAGGCGATCGAACGCCTGCACGCCACCAACAACTTCCCGGAGTTCACCGGCAGGCTCTGCCCCGCCCCGTGCGAGTCCGCGTGCGTGCTCGGCATCAACCAGCCCGCCGTCACCATCAAGAACGTCGAGGTCTCCATCATCGACCGCGCGTGGGAGGAGGGCTGGGTCAAGCCCCTGCCCCCCACCACCCGCACCGGCAAGAAGGTCGCCGTCGTCGGCTCCGGCCCCGCCGGACTCGCCGCCGCCCAACAGCTCACCCGCGCCGGACACGACGTCACCGTCTACGAGCGCGCCGACCGCGTCGGCGGCCTCCTGCGCTACGGCATCCCCGAGTTCAAGATGGAGAAGCGGCACATCGACCGCCGCCTCGCCCAGATGAGCGCCGAGGGCACCACCTTCCGCGCCGGAGTCGACGTCGGCGTCGACATCACCGCCGAGCAGCTGCGCGCCGAACACGACGCCGTCGTCATCAGCGGCGGCGCCACCGCCTGGCGCGACCTGCCCGCCAAGGGCCGCGAACTCGGCGGCATCCACCAGGCCATGGAGTACCTGCCCCTGGCCAACCGGGTGCAGGAGGGCGACTACGACACGCCCGCCATCAGCGCCCAGGGCAAGCACGTCGTCGTCATCGGCGGCGGCGACACCGGCGCCGACTGCGTCGGCACCGCCCACCGCCAGGGCGCCGCGTCGGTCACCCAGCTGGAGATCATGCCCAAGCCGCCCGCCACGCGGCCCGACAACCAGCCCTGGCCGACCATGCCCATGCTCTACAAGGTCACCAGCGCCCACGAGGAGGGCGGCAAGCGGGTCTACGCCGTCAACACCGTCGAGTTCCTCGGCGACGACAACGGCCAGGTCCGCGCCCTCAAGCTCGTCGAGGTCAAGCGCACCGACAAGGGCTTCGAACCCGTCGAGGGCACCGAGCGCGAGATCCCCGCCGAACTCGTCACGCTCGCCATGGGCTTCGTCGGCCCCCAGAAGGAGGGCCTGATCGACCAGCTCGGCGTGGAGCTGGACGGACGCGGCAACGTCGTCCGCGACGCCGACTACCGCACCACCGTCGACGGTGTCTTCTGCGCCGGGGACATGGGCCGCGGCCAGTCGCTCATCGTCTGGGCCATCGCCGAGGGCCGCTCCGCCGCCGCCGGAGTGGACCGCTACCTCACCGACGACAGCGCACTGCCGGTCACCATCCCGCCGACCGCGCGACCGCTGGTCTAGCCACAACCAGGCACACACACGCGCCGGGCGCGGAGGACGACCTCCGCACCCGGCGCGTCGTTTGCCGCCAAGAGCTTCACTCACCTGGTCCAGCAGGCCCTTCGCCCGCGGCTACCGTGGCACAGGGGTGGTCAACGGAACATCTGCTTGACCCGAGAAGGCCCCTCGAACTCCTCGGGGACGGCGTCCATCAGCACTTCGTTGACCCGCTGCCCGAGCCACTGACCCGAGCGGCGTCGCACTCCCTGCCGTGTGAATCCCGCTTTCTCGTAGGCGCGGATCGCACCCGTGTTCGGCTCGATGACGGACAGGTGAACGCACTCCAGGCTGGTGACGTGGAAGGCGTAGTCCAGTACGAGCTTCGTCGCCTCAGTACCGACGCCCTTGCCCCGAGCCTCGCCCATAGCGACGATGTACTCGCCCGTACTCTGAGACGGCATGGTGATCAGCTGCGCCAACCCGACGGGGCGGGGTTCTTCGCCTGTCAGGTCGTAGATGGTGAAGCGGATCTCGCGGTCCGAAGCGCGGTCGTAGCCCTCGATGAGGATCAGTCGGGTCGTCTCGATGGGCTGAGGAGTCTTCCGGTTGTAGCCCACGATGGTGGGGATCTGTTGCTCCCATCGCCAGTACTCCTGCTCCAGGTCCGCGCGCAGTGGTCCGATACCGGCCTTCTCACCGCGTAGCCAGATCACGGGGTCGCTCACGTGTTCTCCTTCGTGGGTAGTTCCAGCAAGACAGCGCATTTTCGGGTGCTGTCCGGCTCTGCGACAGGTTCGCCTTCGGCTTCGATCCAGGCATGCAGGAGAATGGGATCTGCCATGACGCCGTGACACCAACGTCCCCGGCGTCCGATCAGCGCGAGGGCCAGCGTCGCTGCCACAGATTCTTCCAAGCAGGCTGTCCGGACGGGCGAGAACGTACCAAGACGACGCACGGCATGGATAGCATGCTCGGCCTGCTGACGTGTTGCAGGTTTCCGTGACCACCGCGAAGCGTGGTCCACGAGGCGCACCATGCGCCTCATGCGCTTTCGACGGCTCCCTGCTACTGCGGTCGTCAGCGTCAGGATGAGCCCGATGGCGCCCGTTACGTGGGCGCGTGGGGGAACACGGGGATGAGAAGCGAACCCCATGGGCAACTCATGGGTACCCCAGTTTGGCTCCCAGGACTTCCCGAACACGAGAGGCCAAGGGCGCTCTGAGCCGGTGCCATGCTCCACCACCCCTTTGTCGAGAAGGCGGGGCACCACGGGCGTTGACTCCTCGGCCCTGCCCGTTTGCGCGGCCTTGACCCACCACTCCCGTGAGGGACCGGTGAGAACCTGCACGGCCCCGGATCGGTAGGACACCAGGACAATCGCTGGTCCGAGATCGCAGGCTCGGACATCGGTTGGCACACACACGTTGGCGGTCATGGACGCCGCCCCCAGCGCAGGATGGGAGCGCTGCGAACGGCGCGCAGCCAGGCTTCGGTTTCAATCACAGGCCGTACCAGCGACATGTCACCCACCCCGGCCGCCACGTAGTGCATGCGCTTCCGGATCTCGGCAGGGTCGATCAACCCCGCGCCGGACAGGTGGCCATCAATGAAACCCGTCAGTGTCGGCAAGGCTTGCCGCAGCCCGCCGTAGTGGTCGCTGCTGGCATCGCCCTTGGTCGTTCGTTGAGCGAGCCGTGCGGGAAACAGGTCGCGCATCGCTTCGACCAGGATCGGCTTGTAGCGGGTAGGACCGGGCAAGTCGGATTCGGGGATGGACAGATAGGTGTCGATGACCTGAGCGTCGAAGTAGGGGTTGTGCAGACGGACTCCGAAGCCGTGAGCGATCTCGACGTCAGCCCGTGCGGTGCGCGCGGCGATCATCCTGCTCTGGATTACGGCGTGATGGGTAGGGCTGTCCAAGTCGAACGGCGTGTGCACCTGAGGGACGGAGCGCACGGTGCTCAGCGCACGCCAGATCGAAGTGCGTCGTATGTGCGCCCATCGGGCGGCTTCCCCAAGCCCCAGACGGAAGTTCCCACGTCGCAGCACACGTGCGATGTGGCCGGGCGGGGTGAGCAGGAGCCCGTCACCACCGTCACCGGTCATGTGCATATCCGAGCCCTGTTCGGCGAGCCAGACCATCTGACCGGAGAAGTAGGCGTAGGAGGCGGTGGAGGGCGCTGGTTCGTCTGTGGCCGGAACCAGATCGAGACCCCGGTAGGGCAGGTGTTCCTTGCTAAGCGGCATCCATGCGTGCCGCAACCCCCGGTCGGGAACGGCCTCACGGGCATAGTCGAGGTCGCCGCCTTGGTACACCCCTTCGGGGTGCAGGGTGACACCGAGGATGTACTCGTCCTTACGTGCGAGACGTTCAGCCGCGACGAGTCCCAGAGCCGTGGAGTCGAAACCTCCGGAGAAGTCCGTGGTCGGCCGACGTGAGGAATCCACACGCACGGCCACGGCACCTTCCAACGCCGCGCGAAGACGTTGCCCATGGTTGTGGTCGGTTCCCTCGGTGACGGAGGGCCGCCAGAGCGGACGCTGGTCCACGTTCCGGGCCGACAGCCGCACTTTGTGGCCGAAGGCGACCGGTCCCACGTGAGTGAAGTAGGTGCCTTCGACTCGTCTCCCAGCGAGGGCGTCCGCCACGTGATCGAGATTGATGTCGGGATCGCCGTCAAGCGAGGCGAGCAACCGGGCGCTGGAACCCCAGACGAGGTGGCCGTGTGCTGTGTGCCGTGTGTAGAGAGGTGTGGCGCCCAGGTCGGTCCACAGTGTCACCCCGCCGGGCGTGATCTCGGCGGCGATGTAGCTCCCCGGCCACCGCCACGCCACGTCATCAGGAACACCGTGAGCGATCGCCCTGCGGACCTGGTACTCATCCGCGCCGCAGGTTCCCATCACCACCAAGCCGCTGCCTCGTTCGGAGTAGGGAACGACGAGGGGAGTGCCTTGGTAGGTCGGGCTTGTCCACACGGAGGGAAGGCCCGCGAGGGGTTCGGCTTTCGCGGGTCGAATGCGCATTCGGGGGTCGGTGGTGCCTCCGAACCACATACCGGTCCTTTCCTTGGAGTGGGGGTGCCCGCCCAGCGGACGGGCACCCGAACGGCTAGTTGTAGGGCTGACGCTTGGCCTCGCTGCGGGCAGAGCCCTCGCCGAGCGTCAGGTCGGCGGCGTCGCCCAGATCGATGACCAAGTCATCGACCTCAGTGATCAGGGGCATCGTGTTCTCGTCCATCTGTGTTGTCCTCTCTTCGGACGGGGCCGACGCCCGTGGTCGGGAGCCGGGGACCGCACACCCTTCGGTGCACGGAACTTGTGAACCGCACTGATCGAACGGCCTGTCTGGAAGGCCCGGCGGTACGAGGCGAGCTGAGGGAAGGCGCTCTCTTACCGCACCGCCGCGCCGGTCAGTGGGATGTGTGCTGCTGGAGGAGGGCGTAGAGCTGGTTCGGGTCGGGATGGGAGAGCATGAGGGGGGTGGCTCCGCCGCGCCGGAAGGCCCAGAAAACGCGGGACGCCGGGCCCCAGAACACCAACCAGCGGGAACCGACAACCCGCTGGAGTCCGGCGGCGGTCCGGTAGCGGCGCTCGTCGTCCTCGACCCTCCACGCCACGCGGTCACCGGTCCGTGGAGCGATCGAGTTCGAACCACACCGTGGTCCGCTCCGACTCGTGGACGACGCCCCAGCGCGAGGCGAACTCGTCCACCAGACGGAGTCCGAAACCACCGTCCTCGCCCTCCCCGGACTCGACGTCCACGGAGCGGATGTGCGGAAGCGTCCCCGCACGGGGTCCCTGATCGGTGAGCTTGACCTGTGTGGTGCGCGGGCTCTTGCTGACCACCACCAGCACTTCACCGCCGGGCTCTCCACTGCGGCTGTGCCGCAGGGTGTTCGCGAACAGTTCCGTCGTCATCAGGTCGATGTCCACGGCCGCCTCCCTGGAACGACCCGAGTGTGCGCGGACGAAGCGGCGAACGACCCAGACCAGGTCCGGCAGGCCAGCGACGGCCATGGCGACACCGAGCGGTAGAGAGGAACCCGCGGCGACGATCGGCCGCCGGAGACTCGTGTCGGTGACACGGCGTGGTGGAGGTGAAAAGGCCTCAACCGTGTCCGTATGGTCCTTCACCCGCAACTCGATCACCCTGCCCACACAGATCACCCCTGGATCGCCTGTCTCACCCGGCAACGCTTGGTGACGCTCGGTCACTAAAGACAGGATGCACGTAAGTTGGATCACATGCAAGGGGTTCTATGAAACCTGTCATTTGAAGTAGTGGGTGTACAGTTCACCCATGGGCAAGCACATCCCCACCGTGCGTACACGACGACTCACCAGCGAGCTGCGCAGACTCCGGGAGCGGGCCGGTCTCAAGTGGGAGACCGTCTATGAGGAAATGGGCTGGTCGGAGTCCAAGATGTACCGAATCGAGAACGACAAGAGCCGCGTCCTCCCCCGCGACGTCAAGCGGCTGATGAAGCTCTACGGCGTGGATGACGAGGAGTTTGACGCGCTTATGGAGCTGGCACGCAAGGCCACCGAGAAGGGCTGGTGGCACGAGTACGGCGAAGCGCTGCCCTCGTGGTTCCAGTTCTACGTCGGGCTGGAGGACGCCGCGAGCGGACTGCGCGAATACGCTATGTCTCTGGTCCCAGGCCCGTTTCAGACCGAGGCGTACATGCGCGCGATCCTGTCAACCGCACCGGCAACGGACAACGATGACGGGATTGAGCGGCAAGTGGAGGTCAGGCTCGCGCGGCAGGCGCGCGTCACAGCTGAGGAGGATCCGCTCGGCCTGTGGGTGATCCTTGATGAGGCGGTCATCCGTCGCCTGGTCGGTGGACGGAACATCATGAGAGCCCAGCTCCAGCACCTCATCGACCTCGGGCAGCGCCGCAACATCACCCTCCAGATTCTTCCCTTCGGTGCTGGCGAGCATGCTTCCATGCTCGGAGCCTTCGTCATCCTCGACTTCCCAGGGCAGGGCGACCCAGACGTCGTGTACCAGGAATCCCAGACGGGAAGCCTCTACGTGGAGAAGCCTGCACAGGTCAAAAGGTATAGCCTGATGTTCGACCACCTGCGCGAAAAGGCGCTCAGCGGCTCGGAGTCCCAGCGGATGCTGGAGCAGGTGGTGAACGACCTGAAGTGATCAACGAGAACGCACAGGAGTCCCAGATGGACCTGTCCCGTGCCCAGTGGCGCAAGAGCCGCAGAAGCGGCAACAACGGCGGACACTGCGTCGAGGTGACCACGCTCCCGGGCCGAGACGTGACCGTGGCGAACAAGAGCAGCGAGGGAGAGGTCTTCGTCGTACGCGACTCGAAGAACCCCGAGCGGGCTCCGCTGGTCTTCACCCGCGCCGAGTGGGATGCCTTCGTCGCGGGCGTGAAGGACGGCGAGTTCGACAGCGAGACGCTGCTCGCCGCGCTGAACGGAGTGGTGACGGTCGGCTGAGCCGATCATCGCGGTCACTGTCCCGGGGACATCCCTGTGTCGTTGACGTTCTCTCCCGCCTCATCGGACCCCCAAGGGACAGCCTTGGGGGTCCGACGCTTTCCGGAGGTGCAAAACAATCAATCCGGGCAAGAGGAATACTTTGGGCGGGGTCAGTAAATACGGCTGACCCCTTTTTCATGTGTCATGAGCTGGGAAGACGCGTCACCAGCGAGCTTTTTTCGACTGTTTCTGCGAAAGCCTCGTCCAGGCCGTTCAGCTGTGCTCTACTCTGGCTGCGAACACAACTGAACCCGACACAATGACCCCGCGACGGATACAACCGTCCGGGGCCGTGGCCAGCAACTACGTACCTTCAAGAACAGGACTTGCCAGCGTGCTCTACTTTAGCGCTGCGCTTCTCAGCCGTGCCCTCGGCCCGCTGATCGCGCTCTTCTCCTCCCCGTGCGGACGCCACTCCACCGTGGCCGGTCGTCGCCGCCGCTCCACCCGCGTCCGTCGCTACGCACCCGCACCCGCACCCGCGCCTGCGGCCGCACCCCGCGTGCGGGTTCCCGAGCTGGCTCCGCCCAGCGAGACCATCCCGGCTGAAGCCGTTGCCCTCGTGCGGCC
Source organism: Nocardiopsis synnemataformans (assembly GCF_965343085.1). Taxonomy (NCBI): domain Bacteria; kingdom Bacillati; phylum Actinomycetota; class Actinomycetes; order Streptosporangiales; family Nocardiopsidaceae; genus Nocardiopsis; species Nocardiopsis synnemataformans. Next base: position 51,001 of record NZ_CBDRFA010000030.1, read on the forward strand.
CTACTACGCCGCCCACGAACGCCTGCGCGCATCCGCGAACCCGGCTCCCACGAACCCGGCTCCCGCACCCCGAGCAGCCGCACCCCGTAGCGCCGCCTCCCACAGCGGCGAAACCGTTGAGGTCCTGCGCGGGCTCGACCGCGCCAAGACAGGTGCCGCCGTCCTGTACCAGCAGCGGAGGAACATCCCCAGCGGTGACCTGCTCGGCGAACCCGCGCCCCAGTTCGGTGCCGCGCGCCCTACCAGTCCCACCAGCCCCACCAAGCCCGCCCGGTACGCCGAGTGGGGCGAACTGGCCTCCGTGACCCGCCTCTGGATCGAGCAGCGGCAGAGTCAGGGGGCGCTGGCATGAGCAACCTTCTCTACTGGGAACCCCGCGTCTACCAGAGCGGTCTGGCCGACCTGTCCACCACCCGAGGCTCTCGCGGCCCGCCCCGACCGCCGGGGCCGGACGAGGCCCCGGACACGACCGAGGCCCCGCGTGCCACGCGAGGAGCCATCCGGGTTTCCACCAGAAGAATCCACAACCGCCAACACCCCCTGGCCCCGCCGAGAAGCGGCGCCGATACTGGAAACCAGGAGGACCCACCACACAGCACAGCCAGGAGGCGGACGATGACCTACCGACTCATCGCCGACACCGCCATGGTCGTGCACCTGGCCTTCCTCGCCTACCTCGCCCTCGGCGGATTCCTCGCCTGGAAGTGGCCCCGCACCCTCTGGATCCACCTCGGCTGCGCCCTCTACGGACTCGCCATCACCCTCATCGGCTGGCCCTGCCCCCTCACCCACGTCGAGAACTGGGCCCGCCGACGCGCCGGACAACAAGGACTCCCCCCGGAAGGCTTCATCGACCACTACCTCACCGGCATCGTCTACCCCGCCGAACACCTGCTCACCGCACAGCTCGCCGTCGCCCTCGCCGTCCTCGCCTCCTGGGCCGGACTCCTCGTCCTCACCCGAAGACGCAGACGCAACACCACCCCGGACCGCGCGTAAAAATCGCGAATGGATTGACCCACCGACCATTTCCCCGTCCCAGACACGGACGTACCGTCGAAGACATGACCGTTGTGACCTGGGAATCCCTTCGCGCCGCAGAACACTTCACCATGCGAAACGCCCGGCTCATCGACCGGCTCCGCTTCGCCCACCTCTTCCAGAGCGGACCCACCGAACCCATCCGCTCAGCACTCTCCGCCTACCGCAACCTCGACGGCGGCTACGGCAACGGACTCGACCCCGACCTGCGCGGACACACCAGCCAACCCGCCGCCACCGAACTCGCCCTGCGCTACCTCGACGACCTCGGCCGCATCCCCACCAGCCTCGGCACCGGCATCTGCCGTTACCTCGTCACCGTCACCAACCCCGACGGCGGTCTGCCCTGCGTACGACCCAGCGTCCGCCACACCGAATCCGCCCCCTGGTGGCGACAGCACCACGACTTCACCAGCGACCTCGGCCTCACCGCACTCCTGGCCGGATACCTCCACAAACACAACATCAGCCACACCTGGCGCGACAACGCCACCGCCTACTGCTGGAAACGCATCGACGCCCTGCACTGGACCGACCCACACCAGGCCATCGGCATCTGCACCTTCCTCCAGCACGCCCCCGACCGCGACCGCGCCCTACGCGCCACCAGCCGACTCCACCCCATGATCCGCGCCGTCATCGACACCGACCCCAAACCCAACCCGCGCCGACACGCCCACACCGCACTCGACCTCGCCACCCACCCAGACCACATCGCCCGACCCCTGTTCACCGACGCCGAGATCCAACGCAACCTCGACTTCTTCGAACAGACCCAACGACCCGACGGCGGCTGGGACGCCACCTGGCAGCACTGGGACACCGCCGCCACCCTCGAACGCGAAGGCATACGCACCGTCCAACGCCTGCGCATCCTGTGCGCCTACGGCCGGGTCCAGGGCTCCCTCCCACCCCGCCGCCGCGACGGCTGACACACCGAACCCGGCCCACGCCGGGCCCACCAAGGCCGGGTCCCCCGCGCCTCAGCGTCCCCTCCGCGACCCGGCACAACCCCACAACCCCCCACCCACCAGCCAAAGCCCACAACCCCACCCACCGCAGCGAACCCTCACCCAGGGTGCCCGCCGTTCGACTTCCCGCAGCCCCACATACGTCCATTCGCAACCTGGTTTAGACCACTCCATCCTCCAGACGCTCTAGAGTGTTATGCGTGACACGTCGAGCAAAAATCGTCGCGACCCTCGGTCCCGCCACCTCGAGCCCGGAAGTCCTCCGCAGGCTCGTCGAAGCCGGACTGGACGTCGCCCGACTCAACCTCAGCCACGGAACCCACGACGACCACAGGGCCAACCTCGCCAACCTGCGAGGCGCCGCTGAGGCCGCACAACGAGCAGTCGGCGTCCTCGCCGACCTCCAAGGACCCAAGATCCGCGTCGGCACCTTCGCCGACGGCCCCGTCGACCTCAACGTCGGCGACGAGTTCACCATCACCACCGACGACGTCCCCGGAGACGCCAACCGCGTCTCCACCACCTACAAGGGACTCCCCGCGGACGTCCGCCCCGGCGACCGCGTCCTCATCGACGACGGCCGCATCGCGCTGGAGTGCACCAAGACCACCAGCACCGACGTCCACACCCGCGTCATCGTCGGCGGCACCGTCTCCAACCACAAGGGACTCAACCTCCCCGGCGTCTCCGTCAGCGTCCCCGCACTCACCGAGAAGGACGAGGCGGACCTGCGCTGGGCCCTCCACCAGGGCGTCGACATGGTCGCCCTCTCCTTCGTCCGCAGCCCAGCGGACGCCGAGGAGTGCCACCGCATCATGGACGAGGAGGGCATCACCGTCCCCCTCATCGCCAAGGTCGAGAAGCCCCAGGCCGTCGAACGGCTCCAGGACATCATCGAGGTCTTCGACGGAGTCATGGTCGCCCGCGGCGACCTCGGCGTCGAACTCCCCCTCGAAAACGTCCCCATGGTGCAAAAACGCGCCGTCGAACGCTGCCGCGACAAGGCCAAACCGGTCATCGTCGCCACCCAGATGCTCGAATCCATGATCGGATCACCCCGGCCCACCCGCGCCGAGGCCTCCGACGTCGCCAACGCCGTCCTCGACGGCGCCGACGCCGTCATGCTCTCCGGAGAGACCAGCGTCGGCAAGTACCCCGTCGAGACCGTCGAGACCATGGCCCGCATCGTCAGCGCCGCCGAGCAGGAGTCCCTGCGCGCCTCGCACATCCTCAACCGGGTGCCCGAGACCACCGGCGGAGCCATCGCCCGCGCCGCCGCCGAGATCGGCGCCACCGTCGGAGCCAAGGCCCTGGTCGCCTTCACCATGTCCGGTGAGACCGCCCGACGCCTGGCCCGCTACCGCTCGCCCATCCCGCTGATGGCCTTCACCACCGAGGAGACCACCCGCGGCGTGCTCTCCCTCACCTGGGGAGTCGAGAGCAACCTCGTGCCCTGGGTCGACAACACCGACGACATGGTCCGCCAGGTGGAGGCCGAACTCCTCCAGTTCGGCGACTACCACAAGGGCGACAAGATCGTCATCGTCGCGGGCAGCCCGCCCGGAACCACCGGTTCCACCAACTCCCTGCGCGTCCACCGCCTCGGCGACGCCGTCGCCCTCGCGGCGCGGTAGGGAGAACCCGGGCGCCCCACACACAGGGCGCCCCCGACGTGCCGCATCAGGTCCGGCCCGGAGGACACGGCGTATGAGCCGCGCCGCCCACCGGGTCAGGACCAGGTGCGGCCCCGACGCTGAGCCGCCCTCAGGCCGCCGACTCCCCGCGCGGCTCCGGCCCGGTAGCCGCCGCGCCGCCCTCGGGCAGCACACGCTCCAACGGCATGTCCCACGGCAACAGGTTCCACGGACTGCGCTCGTCCTCCGTCAGCAGACCCAGCGCCGCCCACACCCGGTCCGTCCCGCCGTGGTCGCCCTCCACACCCTTCTCCGGCCACAACAGGTAACCCGCGTGGAAGGCCATCGACAGCTGCTGCCACGACGCGTACCGCCGCTGGAGGTCCGAGGCCACCCGACGCAACAGCGTCTGCGTCTCCACCGGACTCAGCCAATCCAACGACGCGCCCCCGCACACCAGCCGGATCACGTGCACCGACTTCCACCACTGGTAGGCCCCGATGAGCACCGTCTCGTCCGCCTCGGCCACCCCCGTGACCGCGCGCAACCGCGCCACCTGCTCCTCACCCAGCCGCACGTGCGCCCCCGTCACCTGCCCACCCCGCTCACGCGGCAGACGCGACCTGGCCACCCCCGCACTCAGATCCACCACCAGGTCCAGCTTGGGACCCGCGCGCAGCTCCTCCAACAGGGCGTCCACCGCCTCCAACAGCGACTCGCGGTCGGTCACCCCCCACTGGCGCTCCAGCATCCGCTGGTAGGGACGGCGCAGCGACGGCCGGGCGACCACGTCCCACGGCTCGGCCAGCGCCACCCGGAACGGCGCCGCCACGGCAGCCGCCCAGCGCTCGGTGCTCAACGGCGCGTCGGGGTCCTTGGTGCGCAGGGCGGGGGACTCGCGCGAGCCCACCACCAGCTCAGCGAAGGAACCGACGACCAGCGCCACGACGGGCACGAAGGCCCAGCCCGGCTGGCCGATTGCCACAAGAAGGACGATGAGCAGCGCGACAGGGGTCAGCAGCCACGGCTGGCGGCGCTGGGAACCCCACGCCACCACCACCCAGGCGCCGATAACCAGTGCGCCGACGATCCCGGCCACCGCGGTCAGCACCCGCTGCTCCTCTCCTGAGAACTCGCTTCCGGTCTTCAAGGATCATGGACGCGCGCCCGCGGAGACGACCGAACCCACGGGTTGTACTCAGGTTGTGGCCGTGATGTGACCGGTTCCGCCAGGATGCCCCGGCATAAAGTGACAAAGGGCCTATTTGGGGCGGTACCGGCTGGGTAGTTACGCAGGTTCTGGCCCGTCTGTCCGGTCCCTCAGTACTTGGGCCCGACGAAGGCGTCCATGCGCGCCACAGCGTCCTTCCGCGACACCGAGACGACGATCTTGTCCCGCCTCGGCGGACGCGGACTGGTGTGGCGCTTCCACGGAATGTCGAGGCGGTCGAGTACGTCGGTGAGCAGGCCGGTGATGTCCTCGGAGACATTGACGAACTGGTAGCGGGGGTACTCGTAGTACTTCCATTCATCACCGACCCGCCTGCGGACCCTGTTGGTGATCCGGCATCCGTCGGAATGGATCAGGCCTCGGACGAAAGATTCGGGGTGCGTGTCGACGATCCTCTGTTGCCAGGGCTCCAGGACGATGGGCCGCTCGTGCTTCTTACCCGATCCGTGCTGTGGGAACAGGCACGGCCAGTGCTTCCAGTCGCTGTAGACCTCGGTGCATCCAACGCAGCTGACCCGGCCCACCGAGTGCCCGGGGAGCACCTCCGCCATGGTGTTCTCGCACTCCTGGATGAGGCCGGGCCAGGAGTCGCCGCAGTAGACCCTCAGCCGCCACACGCCCCGGCTGCCGTCACCTGTCAGGTTGATGGCACCGTCGCCGAGGTACAGACCCAGGAGGTAACTGTAGGCGTCGGCTGCCCTGGGCGGCCGGGGGAGAGGTTCACAGCGGGGGCAGTCACCGTTGTCCCGGTACTTGTCGATCAGGGAGCGGTCCCGCGACCAGGCACGGAGGGTGGCCCGGTTGATGCCCATGCGACGGCTGACCTCGTCGTAGGAGATCCCGGAGTCCAGTAGGGATACCGCCAAACGGCGGACGTGAGATGCGTACATGACGTGCATGCTTGCTCACGCCTGTGACATTCCGTTGATGGGTTGACTACAGCGGGTTGGTATGTCCGAAATGAAAAAAGCCGCCCGCTTGGGGCGGCTCTGGGGTGTTGTGCCCTGAGTGGGATTCGAACCCACACTTTATGGTGTTTGAGACCATTTCCTCTACCGATTGGGATATCAGGGCTATTTCTGGGGCGAAACGGACATCCTGGCTGGTATCCATCGACCCGTCCGGCCAGCGTGCTCCGCCAACAGTGGTATCACGATTGACGCGCATGCCCGTCCCGACGACCAGCATCCTAGCTGATCTCGGTAACCTCGTGTACGTGACGAGGACGCAGAGCCGTGTGGTGATCGCGGAAGACGAGGCCCTGATCCGCCTGGACCTCAAGGAGATGCTCGAAGAGGACGGCTACGCCGTCGTGGGCGAGGCCGGTGACGGCGAGACCGTGATCCGTCTTGCCCAGGAGCTCAAACCCGACCTGGTGATCACCGACATCAAGATGCCCGTGCTCGACGGCCTCTCGGCCGCCGAGCGCATCGCCGCCGAGCGCATCGCCCCGGTGGTGATCCTGACCGCCTTCTCGCAGAGAGAGCTGGTCGAGCGGGCGCGCGAGGCCGGGGCCATGGCCTACCTGGTCAAGCCCTTCAACAAGGCCGACCTCGTGCCCGCCATCGAGATGGCCACCTCGCGCTACGCGGAGCTGTCCGCGCTGGAGTCGGAGGTCTCCAGCCTCCAGGAGCGGTTGGAGACCCGCAAATTGGTCGAACAGGCCAAGGGACTGCTCCAGAGCCGCCACGGGATGAGCGAGCCCGAGGCGTTCCGCTGGATCCAGAAGAACTCGATGGACCGGCGGCTCACCATGCGCAGGGTCGCCGAGACGGTCGTGGAGACCCTCGGGGGCGGCGGGAGTAAGTAGGACTTACGCGTCCGTGCCAGCCGGACTGAACTGATCTGAGTGGAGGGGCCGTACCCGACCGGGTGCGGCCCCTCCGTCGTCCCCGCCCACGACCTCTCCCTCCCGTTCCTCCTGCCTTCCACCGCTCGGCCCCTGTGATCACTCCGGTACGCCCGGTGCGGAGAAAGTGTGCAGATCAGGCACTTAACGGGACGGAAACGAGACAGATGTTCAGGGTCAACGCGTCATGCGTACCAGTTTGATCTCGTTTGCACACGATGGGATGACGGTTGGGTCACGTGGCATTAGCGCATCTGAACAACTGGCCTAAATCGGGCTAAACTCACCGCACCGAACAGCAAAGGACAGCGGTGGCGCATGCGCGCATTCGCCACCGCCACCCTCAGATGCGCAAGGAGCGCGCGTGCGCACACGTCTTGTGACCGTGTTGCTCGCCCTGATCACCGCCATCCTGGTGATCCCGGGGCCAGCGGCGACGGCAGACGAACAGGGCGGTGAAGCGCTGCACGGTCAGATCCTCCATCCGGAGAACCGGGACCAGGGTGTCGAAGGCATCATGATCACGGTCTACGACGGCGAGGACGAGGTCGGGGCGGCGGAGACCGACTCTGAAGGAATGTGGGAAGTGGGCCTGCCCGGACCGGGCACCTACCGCGTGGTGGTGGACCAGGAGTCCGTCCCCGAGGAGTTCGCGGTGATCGAGGCCCTCTTCGTCGACGGAGAGACCGAGGTGGAGGTCGAGGCGGACGACCGGCGGCCGCTGATCGTCGCCCTGGAGGCGGCGGGCGCGGCCGGGGAGGAGTCGGCCTCGCCCTCGCAGGAGGAGACCGAGGACTCCGGCGGGGAGGCGGCCGACGAGGAGTCGTTGGCGCCCAACACCGACGCTGGGGGCTCCTTCGCCGACCGGGCGATCCAGCTCACCGCTGCGGGTCTGCTGTTCGGCCTGGTCATCGCGGTCTCCGCGATCGGCCTGTCGCTGATCTTCGGCACCACGAAGCTGATCAACTTCGCCCACGGTGACCTGGTCACCTTCGGTGCGATGATCGCGCTGCTCTTCAGCACGGGTGCCGCGGGTATGGGCAACGCGCTGCTGGCGCTCTTCGTGGGTCTGGGCGCCGCGGTCCTGATCGGCGCCTTCCTGGAGGGCAGGCTGTCGCGGACGGCGCTGATCGTGGCGCAGTGGGTGTCGATCTTCGCGGGTATCGCGCTGGCGACGGTCCTCGGTGTGATGGGGGACGCGGTCGGCTGGAGCGTGCCCCTGTGGTTGGCCGCGGTGGTCGCGGTCCTCATGGGCGCGGTGCTGGGCGGGTCGATGGAGCGCTACATCTGGCGTCCGCTGCGGCACCGCAACGTGGCGATGATCCAGATGTTCATCGTCTCGATCGGTCTGGCGCTGGTCGTGCGCCACGTGATCCTGGTGCTCTTCGGGGCGGGCCGGGAGCGTTACGCGGGTTTCCAGCTCCAGGAGATGGTGCGTCTGGGGCCGGTGTCGATGCCGCCGCGCGACCTGGTGGTCATGGCGGTGGCGATCGTGGTGCTGGTGGGGGTGGCCTGTCTGTTGCAGTTCACCCGGATCGGCAAGGCGATGCGCGCGGTGTCCGACAACCGGGACCTGGCGGAGTCGTCGGGTATCGACGTGGACCGGGTCACGCTGTACGTGTGGGGGCTCGGTGGCGGTCTGGCCGCTCTGGGCGGTGTGCTCTACGGGCTCAACCAGGTGGTCGAGTACGAGATGGGCTTCCGTCTGCTGCTGATGATGTTCGCCGCGGTGATCCTCGGCGGTCTCGGCACGGCCTACGGTGCGATGGTCGGCGGCCTCGCGGTCGGCCTGGTGGCGATGTTGTCCACCCTGTGGTTCCCGTCCCAGCTCATGCAGGCATGGGCTCTGGCACTGATGATCCTCATGCTGCTGGTCAGGCCCCAGGGCCTGCTCGGTCGGCGTGAGCGGGTCGGCTAGGAGAGAAGACGATGGATATCCTTTCGATCCTCGCCGAGTCCACCCGATCGGCGCTCGGCCCGATCGCGGCGATCTACGCGCTCGCCGCGATCGGACTCAACTTCCACTTCGGTTACACCGGGCTGCTGAACTTCGGCCAGGTGGGGTTCATGCTGGTGGGCGCCTACGGCGTGGGCATCAGTGTGGCGGTGTTCGACCTGCCGTTGGTGGTGGGTTTCGGTGTGGGCCTGCTGTGTGCGTTCGTGATGGCCCTGTTGCTGGGTATCCCGACGCTGCGGTTGCGCTCGGACTATCTGGCGATCACGACGATCGCGGCGGCGGAGGTGATCCGTCTGGTGTACCGGGCGGGTTTCGCCGAGCCGCTGACCGGCGGTGTCTACGGGTTGCAGAACCTGGCGTCGGACTTTCGCGCGATCAACCCGTTCGACGGGGGTGAGCGCTACGGCTTCGGGGCGTTGTCCTACAACGGCAACCACCTGTGGGTCCTGGTGGTGACGTGGGGTCTGGTGCTGTTGATGGCCGGGCTGACGTGGATGCTGATGCACAGCCCGTGGGGGCGTGTCATCAAGGGCATCCGGGAGGACGAGGACGCGGTCCGCAGTCTGGGCAAGAACGTGTTCGCGTACAAGATGCAGGCGCTGGTGCTGGGCGGTCTGGTGGGTGCCCTGGCGGGGTGCATGCTGGCCGTGTACCAGGCGTCGATCCAGCCGGACCAGTTCAAGCCGCAGGTGACGTTCTTCCTGTGGGTGATCCTGCTGCTGGGCGGTGCGGGCCGGGTGTTCGGTCCGGTGTTGGGCGCGATGGTGTTCTGGTTCCTGATGAACTTCACCGACGGTGTGCTCCAGGGCTTCGGCTCGATGGGGTGGCTGCCGTTCCTGGACGGTCCGGACTACGGTGCGATCCAGCTGGCCTTCGTGGGGCTGTTGCTGGTGTTGTTGATCGTCTTCCGGCCGCAGGGTCTCATCGGCGACCGCAAGGAGATGCTGATCAATGTCAAGTGACAAGGTGGACGGCGGCGTCGGGTCCGGGGTCGACCGCGTGGCCGGTGCGGAGCCGGTGCCGGGTTCGGCGAAGCCGGATCCGATCCTGGTGGCGGACGGTGTGCGCCGTTCGTTCGGCGGTCTGACCGCGGTGGACGTGGGGCACCTGGAGGTGCAGCGGGGGACGATCACGGCGTTGATCGGTCCGAACGGCGCGGGTAAGTCGACGCTGTTCAACCTGTTGACCGGTTTCGACCGGGTGGACGGGGGGCGTTGGACCTTCCAGGGCAGGCCGATCAACGGCAGGCGCGGCCACCAGGTGGCGCGTGCGGGGATGGTGCGGACCTTCCAGCTGACCAAGGCGCTGACCCGGATGACGGTGTTGGACAACATGCTGCTGGGTGCGCAGGGGCAGTTCGGTGAGCGGATGGCGGGTGCGTTCCTGCGGCCGGTGTGGCGGGTGCAGGAGAGGGAGAACACGCGGCGCGCGCTGGACCTGTTGGAGCGTTTCAAGCTCATCGACAAGCGCGACGACATGGCGGGTTCGCTCTCGGGCGGTCAGCGCAAGCTGTTGGAGATGGCGCGTTCGCTGATGACCGATCCGACCATGATCATGCTGGACGAGCCGATGGCGGGGGTGAACCCGGCGTTGGTGCAGTCGTTGCTGGGGCACATCACGTCGTTGCGCGACGAGGGCAAGACGGTGCTCTTCGTGGAGCACGACATGGACGTGATCATGGGTATCAGCGACTGGATCGTGGTGCTCGCGCAGGGTCAGGTGATCGCGGAGGGCCGTCCTTCGGACATCCGGTCCAACCAGCAGGTGATCGACGCCTACCTGGGTGCCCAGGAGGAGACGGCCGAGGCCCCGGGGAGTGGTGATGACTGAGAGCGCGAAGCCGAGTCCGGAGAAGGTGACGAAGGTTTCGGACGAGGTCCCGGTGGAGGCCGGGGAGGCGGCCGCCGTGCAGGAGCACCGTGAGGAGGTCCTGGAGCACGCCGGTGGGGCGGTGCCGGTGGGTGGTCCGGAGGACTACCTGCTGTTGGCCAGGGAGCTGGTGGCGGGGTACGTGCCGGGGGTGAACATCCTCAACGGGTGCACCCTGACGCTGTCCGAGGGCGAGGTCGTGGCGATCATCGGCCCGAACGGGGCGGGTAAGTCCACGCTGATCAAGACGGTGTTCGGGTTGATCCCGGTGCGTGAGGGCGCTCTGACGCTGCGGGGGGCCGACATCGCGGGTCTGCCGGCGCACAGCCTGGTGGAGCGGGGGGTGGGTTACGTTCCGCAGACGCAGAACGTGTTCCCGTCGCTGACCATCGAGGAGAACCTCCAGATGGGGGCGTTCCTGCGGCCGCGGTCGTTCACGAAGCGGTTCGCGGCGGTGGCGGAGCTGTTCCCGCTGCTGGCGGACCGGCGCAGGGCCAAGGCGGGGTCGCTGTCGGGCGGTGAGCGCCAGATGGTGGCGATGGGGCGTGCGCTGATGATGGAGCCGTCGGTGCTGTTGTTGGACGAGCCGACCGCGGGTCTGTCGCCGATCTACCAGGAGGAGGTCTTCCAGCGGGTCAAGGAGGTCAACCGGACGGGTGTGTCGGTGGTCATGGTGGAGCAGAACGCGCGTCGCTGCCTCCAGATCTGTGACCGCGGCTACGTGTTGGACCAGGGGCGTAACGCCTACACCGGTACGGGTGCGGACCTGTTGAACGATCCCAACGTGATCGAGCTGTACCTGGGGACGCTGGCCAAGGGCTGAGGCGTCGGGGGAGGGGGCGGGGTCCGTGGCGGGCTCCGCCCCCTGCTGTCGTGCGGGGTGCCGCCGTCGTGCGGGGGCGCTGCCGGTGTGCCGCGGGGCATCGGGTGGCTTCGTGCACAGGCCCGGCCGGGAGATGGCGTCCCGGGTCGGGACAAATTACCCTGGGAGGACGGGCACGTCCGTGCCCGGCCGCGGCCCCGTCCGCAGTGCGGGTCGGGGGCGGGGGAGAACACAGCGGCGCTGTGACGCCCGTGTCCGCCGGTGCGCAGGAATGCGGTACCGGTGTCGGGCGTTGAGAACCGTTGAAGAGGACGGGACCCGCCGCGGCGGGCCGGTCCAGACGCGACCAAGGGGGTCGCCGGCCAGCCGCTACCCCTTTCCAGAGGAGCTTTCCAGCATGACGGTTCAGAGCGAGACCACCGAGGGCATCATCCTCACCGACGAGGCGTCCAGCAAGGTCAGGGCGCTCCTTGAGCAGGAGGGGCGGGACGATCTGCGTCTTCGCGTGGCCGTTCAGCCCGGTGGTTGCTCGGGGCTGCGTTACCAGCTCTACTTCGACGAGCGCGAGCTCGACGGCGACGTGGTCAGCGACTTCGGCGGTGTGGAGGTCGTCACCGACCGGATGAGCGCCCCCTACCTGATCGGTGCCAAGGTCGACTTCGTCGACACCATCGAGAAGCAGGGGTTCACCATCGACAACCCCAACGCGACCGGCTCCTGCGCCTGCGGTGACTCCTTCAACTAGGGAGTGTTCCGCTGGAGGCTTTCGGGCCGGCGAGCCCGGAGTGGTCCAGGGAACGAGACCCAGGGCGTGACGCGTTCTGGGGGTGCCGTCGGGTGGGCCGGGGCCCAGGGTTCCGGTAGGCCGGGGACACGGTTTTCGGGGGAGGGCGGTTCGTGCCGCCCTCCCCCTCGCCGTGCGCGGGGTGCTCCCGTGCCTGTCGGGGCGCCGGGGCGCCGGAGAACAGGGCGGTCGCGAGCGGGTGTCCACGGCGCCGCGAGCGCACTGCACTACCCTGGGGCAGTCCGAACCGGGCACGTCCCCCGCCATGCCCGCAGCCCCCGTCCGGTCAGCAGACCGGCACCTCCCGACCAAGGAGTCTTCGTCCCGTGCGTATCGCGGTTGCCGGATCCATCGCCACCGACCACCTGATGTCCTTCGAGGGGCGCTTCGCGGAACAGATCATCCCCGACCAGATCCAGCAGTTGTCGCTGTCCTTCCTGATCGACGAGCTGGACGTCCGGCGCGGCGGCGTCGCGGCCAACATCTGCTTCGGCATGGGCGGGTTCGGCCTCAGCCCGGTGCTGGTGGGTGCGGCCGGGGCCGACTTCGAGGACTACCGCGCCTGGCTGGACCGCCACGGTGTGGACACCTCCGCGGTCTACATCTCCGAGCTGCGCCACACCGCCCGCTTCATCTGCACCACGGACCGGGACCAGAACCAGATCGCTTCCTTCTACGCCGGGGCCATGGCCGAGGCCCGCAACATCGAACTCCAGCCGATCGCGGACCGCCTGGGCGGGCTGGACCTGGTGCTGGTCGGTGCGGACGACCCGGCCGCGATGGTGCGTCACAGCGAGGAGTGCCGTACGCGCGGTATCGCCTTCGCCGCCGACCCCTCCCAGCAGTTGGCGCGCATGGAGGGGCCCGAGGTGCGGGGTCTGATCGAGGGTGCGACCTTCCTGTTCGCGAACGAGTACGAGAAGGCGCTGGCCGAGCAGAAGACCGGCTGGTCCGACGCCGACGTCCTGGAGCGGGTGGGCACCCGTGTCACCACGCTGGGGGCCAAGGGGGCGCGTATCGACCGGAGGGGTGAGCCGAGCGTGCACGTCCCGGCCGCGGCGGTGGGGGAGCTGGTCGACCCCACGGGCATGGGGGACGCGTTCCGCGCGGGTTTCCTGGCCGCGCACTCCTGGGGGCTGTCCCTGGAGCGGGCCGCCCAGGTGGGCAACGCGACCGCTGTGCACTGCCTGGAGGCCGACGGGCCGCAGGAGTACACGCTGACCGGGGCGTCCCTCCTGGCGCGTCTGGAGGAGTCCTACGGCGCCGGGGCCTCGGCCGAGGTCGCGCCCTTCGTGTAGCCGGAACGGGTCGGGGTGGTGTTCGCGAGCCCGTAGAGTGGGTAGCCGCGACCCGCACGACCCGTGTCCGCCTGCCGGACCGGGCCGCGCCCCGCACGGCCGCCGCTCCCTGGGAGCCGGTGTCCCGCACGGGGAGCCCCGTGCCCGCCGGTGCGCTGAAACGCGTGCCGGTTACCCAGCCCAAGCCGTCCGCGCCGGGTCGCCGCGACGGTGGGGAACCTGTCCCGCTGCGTGTGCTCCGGCACGCCCACGCGGGCCCGGGCGCGCTGAGCGCCTCCCAGATCTAGGCCAGCCTTACCTGGGATTCCCCGGATTCATCCGGAAAGGACATTGCATGCGCTACACCGGACCGAAGGTGCGGTTGTCCCGGCGCGCCGGCACTCCGCTGACCCGTAAGGCGGTCAGCTACTTCGAGAAGCGTCCCTACCCGCCCGGCGAGCACGGCCGTCGCGTCCGCCGCAACAGCAGCGACTACGCGGTCCGCCAGGCGGAGAAGCAGAAGGTGCGCTGGTACTACGACCTGACCGAGAAGCAGATGCTGCGCGTCTACGAGAGCGCGAAGAAGCGCCCGGGGCGTACCGGTGAGGAGATGCTCGCCGAGCTGGAGCTGCGTCTGGCCACGGTCGTGCTGCGCGCCGGTCTGGCCGCCTCGATCTACGCCGCGCGTCAGTTCGTCAACCACGGTCACGTCACCGTGGACGGCAAGAAGGTCGACATCCCGTCGTACCAGGTCAAGCCCGGTCAGATCATCAGTGTTCGGGAGAAGTCCCGCAACATGGTGCCGTTCGTCGAGGCCACCGAGGGTGTCCACGCCGACGACAAGATCGCCGGATTCCTCGCCGTGAGCCACAAGGACCTGCGCATCGCGGTCGTCGACCGCCCCAAGCGTGAGCAGATCCCGGTGCCCTTCGACGAGCAGCTGGTCGTGGAGTTCTACGCCCGCTAGCCACTCGCCGAGCCGAGTGCGCGGTCGCCTCCTCCCCGGGGGCGGCCGATGCGGAGCAGGCAGGCCGCGCGGATCCGGTCCGCGCGGCCTCGTCGTGTCCGGGGGTGGTGTGGAACGCGCCACGCCCAGGATTCGGCGGGGTGTAAATCGTTATCGCACCGGAACCGGAACTCCCGAGTCCCCTGTTGTTGGGTTTTCGGTCCTCCTCTAATGACCCTTCCCCCCACCCTGTGTCCCCTCCCCCTCGCCCCCCGGGGCGGCGGACGGCCGCCGGGCTCCGGAGCGGGTCAGTACATGCGTCGGATGTGGAAGGCGCTGCCCCGTGCCAGGGGCCGCTCCGCGACGAACTCGTGCATCTTCATCCGGCACCAGGCGGGGATGTCCGCACTGGCGGCGGGATCGTCCGCGGTGACCGCGATGACCGCGCCTATGGGCACCTCGTGCAGTCTGGCGGCGAGCATGATGATCGGGATGGGGCACTTGCGGCCCACCGCCTCCACGGTGACCAGAGGAGGCCGGGGCGGGTACTCGGGCACGGAAAACCCCCGTGTGTCGTCGTCTGGTGATGACCATCCTGACCTGGTCCCGCCCCTAAGGCGAACCCGGTTAAGGGCGTCGTAAACCCAGCGATACGCTCACCTTGTTCTCTCCTCGTGAGACGTCCGCGCCGCCCCCGAGAGGCGGAGGGGACGCGATCGAAGAAAGGAAGAGGGCCCGGGGGAACGCCGGGCCGCGCTCCGTAGCCAGCCGGGAGGATATCCTCCGCGGGCGAACGGGCCCGGCTCCACGTACCGCCGCGAGCTCCGCTCGGGGGGCGTCGGCAACACGCTGACCAGGCAAGCCCCTGAACTGGGCGCTGGGCGGTTCGCGATAATGTTTCCCCCTGAAAAGCTTTGGATACTTAGGCCGCCCGTGGAGGTTCCACGGGCTACACCGCTGGGAAGGCAATCCGTGAGTCCGACCCGCCAAGAGAATCGGCGCCGCAACCTGCGCCGATGGGCACCACGCGGCGCCGCGCTCGCCGTGCTGGGGCTGGCCGCGACCGGCTGCGCGTCGAACGATCTCACTCGTTTGGGCATGCCGGAGCCGATCACCAACCAGGCCGAGCGTGTTCTCTCGCTCTGGCAGGGCTCCTGGGTGGCGGCTTTCGCGGTCGGCATTCTCGTGTGGGGGCTGATCGTCTGGTCGGTCATCTTCCACCGCAAGCGCTCTGAGCAGTTGCCGCCGCAGGTGCGGTACAACATGCCCATCGAAGCGCTCTACACCGTGCTGCCGATCGTCATCATCTCGGTGCTGTTCTTCTTCACCGCCCGGGACCAGGCGATCCTGCTCGACACCGACGAGCCGGCGGACGTCAACATCGAGGTCGTGGCCTTCCAATGGGCCTGGCAGTTCAACTACCTCGACGACAAGAAGGAGAACGGCGGGGAGGTGCTCTTCTCCGAGACGGGTATCCCCAACCCGGACGGCACCGCCGACCCCTCCACCCAGACGACCCTGGTGCTGCCCGAGGGCGCGACCGTCCACTTCGACCTGCACTCGCCGGACGTCATCCACTCGTTCTGGATCCCCGAGTTCGGTTTCAAGATGGACGTCATCCCCGGCCGGGACAACGCCTTCCAGGCCGACATCAACGAGGGCACCGCGGGCGACTACGTCGGCCGCTGCGCCGAGCTGTGCGGTGTCGACCACGCCCGCATGCTCTTCAACGTCGAGGTCCTGCCCCAGGACGAGTACGACGCCTGGGCCGCCGAGCAGCAGCAGGCCGCCGAGGAGGCCGAGCTCGAGGCCGCCGAGACCGGTGACCAGCCGGCCTCCGGTGAGGGCTCCGGCGCCGAGGGCGCGGGCGCCGAGGGCGCCGGCACCGACGAGGAGGGCACCGGCAGCGGCGGCTCCGAGGCCGAGGGCTCCGGTACCGACGAGCAGGACACCGGTTCCGGCGGGGCCGACGCCGAGGAGAATGAGCAGTCATGAGCACCACACCAAACCCCGTTCCCTCGGGCGGTCAGGTACCGTCGCGCAAGGGGTCGATGATCGTCAAATGGATGACGTCCACCGACCACAAGGTCATCGGGTACATGTACCTGATCACCTCGTTCGTGTTCTTCCTCTTCGGTGGTCTGCTCGCGGTGCTCATGCGCGTCGAGCTGTTCTTCCCGGGCATGCAGGCGATGTCCAACGAGCAGTTCAACCAGCTGTTCACCATGCACGGCACGATCATGCTGCTGATGTTCGCGACGCCGCTGTTCGTCGGGTTCTCGAACGTGATCATGCCGTTGCAGATCGGTTCGCCCGACGTGGCGTTCCCGAGGATGAACCTGTTCAGCTACTACCTGTTCCTGTTCGGCAGCCTCATCGCCATCAGCGGGTTCCTGACCCCGGGCGGCGCGGCCAGCTTCGGCTGGTTCGCCTACACGCCCCTGTCGGACGCGGTGCGTTCGCCGGGTCTGGGCGGTGACCTGTGGATCCTGGGCCTGGTGGTCTCGGGTCTGGGCACCATCCTGGGCGCGGTCAACTTCATCACCACCGGCCTGTGCATGCGCGCGCCCGGCATGACGATGTTCCGCATGCCGATCTTCACCTGGAACACCCTGCTCACCAGCGTGCTGGTGCTCATCGCGTTCCCGGTCCTGACCGCGGCCCTGATCGCGCTGGGCGCGGACCGCATGGTCGGCACCCAGGTCTTCAACGCCGAGCACGGCGGCGCCATCCTGTGGCAGCACCTGTTCTGGTTCTTCGGCCACCCCGAGGTGTACATCATCGCGCTGCCGTTCTTCGGCATCGTGACCGAGATCATCCCGGTGTTCAGCCGCAAGCCGATCTTCGGCTACAAGAGCCTGGTCGCGGCGACCATCGCCATCACCGGCCTGTCGGTGACGGTGTGGGCGCACCACATGTTCCCGACGGGTGCGGTGCTGCTGCCGTTCTTCTCGTTCATGAGCTTCCTCATCGCGGTGCCGACCGGCGTGAAGTTCTTCAACTGGATCGGCACCATGTGGCGGGGCCAGATCACCTTCGAGACGCCGATGCTCTTCGTCATCGGGTTCCTGGTGACCTTCCTCTTCGGTGGTCTGACCGGTGTGCTGCTGGCCTCCCCGCCGATCGACTTCCACGTCACCGACTCCTACTTCGTGGTGGCCCACTTCCACTACGTGGTGTTCGGCACGGTGGTGTTCGCGATGTTCGCGGGCTTCTACTTCTGGTGGCCCAAGTTCACCGGAAAGATGCTCAACGAGAAGCTGGGCAAGTTCCACTTCTGGCTGCTGTTCCTGGGCTTCCACGGCACCTTCCTGGTGCAGCACTGGCTGGGCGCCGCGGGCTTCCCGCGCCGCTACGCCGACTACCTGCCCACCGACGGGTTCACCGAGCTCAACCAGATCTCCTCGGTCTCCTCGTTCGTGCTGGCGGCCTCGACGCTGATCTTCTTCTGGAACGTCT
The DNA here is from genome assembly GCF_965343085.1 of Nocardiopsis synnemataformans. Taxonomy (NCBI): domain Bacteria; kingdom Bacillati; phylum Actinomycetota; class Actinomycetes; order Streptosporangiales; family Nocardiopsidaceae; genus Nocardiopsis; species Nocardiopsis synnemataformans. Next base: position 68,842 of record NZ_CBDRFA010000030.1, read on the forward strand.
ACATCACCTCCAAGAAGGCGCCGCTGGTCACCGTGGACGACCCGTGGGGTTACGGCTGCTCGCTGGAGTGGGCCACGTCCTGCCCGCCGCCACGGCACAACTTCACGTCGCTGCCGCGGATCCGTTCCGAGCGTCCCGCGTTCGACCTGAACCACCCGCACGCCGCGGCCCCGGGCGCCGTCCCGGTGGGCGTCACGAAGGAGTAGGGCGCAATGAAGACGCAGGCCTATCTGTTCATGGGCGTCTCGACCTTCTTCGGTCTGGCCGCCGCCCTGTACGTGTACTGGTCCTGGCAGGACACCGGCGCGATCGAGTGGACGGGCACCACCGCCCTGGTGGTCTCCATCGGCTTCGGTTGGATGATCGGCTTCTGGCTCTGGCAGGCGGCCCGCCGCAGCGAGCACTTCCACGGGCTTCCCCCGGAGGAGCGGCTGGACGGGGAGATCTCCGAGAACTCCGGAGAGTACGGCTTCTTCAGCCCGCACAGCTCGTGGCCGCTGTGGGTGGCGCTGGCCGTGGCGTTCACCGCGGTGGGCGTGGCGATCGGCTGGTGGATGGTGTTCATCGGCGCCTTCGCCATCATCCTCACCGCCATCGGTTGGATCTTCGAGTACTACCGCAACGAGTTCCAGCACTAGGGGGAGGAGCCGCCGTACCGCGCGGCGGCCCCCGCCCGACGGCCGGACGTGTCCCTGGGACGCGTCCGGCCGTCTTTCTTGTCACGGTCGGGAAAGCGGCGTCCTGTGTGACATGACTGTTCGCCTGGGTAGGGTTTTCCTGCACTTGACCTGATCCGACAGGGCACCGCGGACACGGGTGCGCCCCGCGCGCCGAGGTCCCGTCACAACGGACGCTGGAGGTCCTTGGCGTGAAGGGACGAGTTTGCGCACCCCGCGGTCTGGCGGCCGCCGTCGCGGTCGCGCTCGCCGCGTCGGCCTGCACCGGCCCCGCACAGCAGGAGCCCGCGGCGGCTCCCAGCGAGGAGGCCGAGACCGGGCCGCGGATCACCGTCACCCCCGAGGAGGGGGCCTCCTCCGTCGCCCCCGACACCCCGGTGCGGGTGTCGGTGGAGGAGGGCTCGCTCACCGACGTCCGCGTCGAGCAGGCCCCCTCCGGGGAGCAGGGCGAGGACGCCGGGGAGGCCGGGGACGCCGAGCAGTGGGAGTTCACCGGCACCCTGAGCGAGGACGGCACCCGGTGGGTGAGCGACTGGAACCTGGACCCGGGCTCGGCGGTCACCGTCCACGCCAACGCCGAGGACGACGCCGGGGAGGCCTCCGAGGCCGTCGTGGAGTTCTCCACCGAGGCGGCCGTGCCCGGTCAGCGCCTCGAACTGGCCTCGAACTTCCCGACCTCCGGCGACACCGTCGGCGTGGGCATGCCGGTCATCGTCAACTTCGACCTGCCAGTGACCAACAAGGCCCAGGTGGAGAACTCCATGGAGGTGACCTCCGAGCAGGAGGTGGAGGGCGCCTGGAACTGGGTCGGCGACAGGACCGCGGTGTTTCGGCCCCGTGAGTACTGGGATCCCCACCAGCGGGTCAGCGTGGACATGCGCCTGTCGGGGGTGGAGGCCTCCGAGGGCGTCTACGGGGTCGAGAACCACCGCCTGGAGTTCGAGGTCGGCCGCGAGCTGGTCGCCACCATGCACGTGCCCGACCACGAGATGCTGGTGGAGATCGACGGCGAGCCGGCGCGCACCATCCCCGTGAGCAACGGCGAGGCCTCCAAGCGCCTGAACACCACCACCTCGGGGACGCACCTGACCATGGAGAAGTACGAGTCCCTGGTCATGGACGCGGCCACCCTGGGGATTCCCGAGGACTCGCCCGACTACTACAAGCTCGACGTGGACTGGGCGGTGCGCACCTCCAGCAGCGGCGAGTTCGCCCACGCCGCCCCCTGGAACAGCCGGATCGGGTCGGCCAACACCTCCAACGGCTGCACGAACATGTCGGTGGAGGACGCCCGCTGGTTCTACGAGAACTCCCTGATGGGCGACGTCCTGGAGACCACCGGGACCGACCGGGAGCTGGAGTGGGACAACGGGTGGGGCTTTTGGCAGAGGTCCTGGGACGAGTGGCTGTCCAACAGCGCCACCGGTGAGCCGCAGGTGACCGACGGGTCGGGCGTCCCCGGTTCCGTGCACGGCGAGGGGAACTAGCCGGACCGGTCGGAAATGCTGCCGGTGTGACGCCTGGTGCCCTGACCCGCACGGCGCGGGGGCGGCCCGGCGAACCCGTCGTGGTCAGTGCGACTAGGTGGGCAGGTCCGGGGAGCCCTCCAGGAGGGCGTCCAGGCGTTTGGCGGTGTGCTCCCAGGTCCACGCACGGCTCACCCACGCGCGGCCGCGTGCGCCCATCTGGGCGGCGCGCTCGGGGTTCTTCAACAGCGCGATGAGGGCGCGCGCGGAGGGGCCGGGCAGGGAGCCGTCCACGACCAGGCCGGTCTCGCCGTCCCGGACCGTGGCGGGGGCGCCCCCGGAGTCGCCCGCGACCACCGGCAGGCCGCAGGCCGAGGCCTCCAGGTAGACGATGCCCAGTCCCTCGGCCTCCAGGCCGCCCTTGCGGGTGCGGCAGGGCATGGCGAACACGTCGGCGGCGTCGTAGTAGGGCGGCAGGTCCCGGTGGGGGACCGAGCCGGTGAAGACCACCGAGTCCGTCCCGCGCGCGGCCGAGAGCAGGCTCCGGCGGTGGGGGCCGTCGCCGACGACGAGCAGGACCGCGTCGGGCACGTCGGCCAGGACGCGGGGCCAGGCGCGGATCAGGGTGTCCTGCCCCTTGCGCGGCACGAGCCGGGACACGCACACCACCACGGGGCGGTCGCCCAGGCCCAGGCGCGCGCGGACCTCCTCGCCGCCGACGCCGGGCCGGAAGGCCTCGGTGTCCACACCGGGCGTGAGCTGGCGCATGCGGGCGGCCGCGTCGGGGGACAGGGCCCGGGCCAGGTGGCGCCGGGTGTACTCGCCCAGGTAGGTGACGGTGTCGGTGGTGTCGCCGATGCGGCGCAGCGCCTCGCGGGACCCGGGCGTCGCGGCCCACCAGGTCTCGTGGCCGTGGCTGATGGCCACCTGACGCTTGACGGGGGTGCGCTCGCCCAGACCGGCGGCGAGCAGTCCCAGCGGGGCGGCGGCGCCGTAGAGCACCGTGTCGCAGCCCTCCAGGTCGGCGATGGCGCGCGCCCGCTGCGCGACCCGGGGTGTGGGCAGCAGGACGCGGGCGGCGTCGCGCACGACGGGGAAGGGCTGGCGCAGGTCGAAGTGCGGGTCGGCGGCGGCGTCGGCCCGGGCGGGGGAGGAGCAGTAGACCACGACCGATCCGCGGGGGCGGCGCAGGGCCATCTCGTGGACGAAGGCCTCGATGCCACCGGCCTTGGGCGGGAAGTCGTTGGTGATGATCAGAGTTCGCGACACAGGGGCGAGTCTAGGCGCGGCGGGGGCGGCGGGGGGTGTTCCACGCGCTTCGGGCCGCGGCGCGCGGCGGCCCGGAGACGGCGGTGCCCCGCGACGGCGCGCGTCGCGGGGCACCGTGGCCGGTCCGCCGGTCAGGGGCGGACGGCGGTGACGAAGTTGGCGCGGTAGTAGTCGTTCAGGGTCACCGTGCCGATGGGGCGGGACGAGGTGGAGGCGTGCACCATGACGTTGTCGCCCGCGTACAGGCCCACGTGGTCGGGGCCGCTGCCGCCGGGGTAGAAGAACAGCAGGTCGCCGGGCTGCTTGTTCTCCCAGGAGACGCGCTGGCCCGCGTTCACCTGCTGGTAGGTGGTGCGGGGCAGGCTGACGCCCGCGGCGGCCCAGGCGGCCTGGGTCAGGCCGGAGCAGTCGTAGCCGCCGGGGCCGGTGCCGCCCCAGACGTAGGGCTTGCCGACCTGCTCGTAGGCGAAGTTCAGGGCCGTGGCGGCACTGCCCGTGGCGGGGCCGGTGTAGCTGCTGCCGCCGCCGCTGCCTCCGCCGCCGGTCTGGCCGACGTTCTCGGTGGCGACCGCCTGCTCCTCCGCGGTCAGCTCCTCGAGCAGGCCCTCCTGCTCGTTGATGGCCTCCTCGGCCGCCTCGGTGGCCTCCTCGGCCTCCTTGAGGGCCTCGGCGGCCTTCTCCTCGGTCGCGCTGGCCTCGGCCTCCAGGACCTCCAGGTTCTCCAGCTCGGTGACGTATCGCTCCAGGTTGGCGTCGTGCTGGGCCGACAGGTATTCCAGGTCGGCCTGGTGGGTCAGGGCGTCCTCGGGGCCGGTGGAGCTGAGCAGCTGGTGGAAGGAGGTGAAGTCGACGCCGGTGTAGGTGGAGCTGGCGAGCTGGCGGGCGCCCAGACCGAGTTCGGCGGTCTTCTCCTCGGCGGCCTCGATCTCCTCCAGGATGCCCTCCAGCTCCTCCTGGGCGGCCTCGTGCGTCTCCTGGGCCTCGTTGTAGGCCGCGTTGAGCTCGATGTACTCCTCTTCGAGGGTCTCGATCTCCTCGCGGACCTCCTCGGCCGTCGGATCGGCGTGGGCCACCGCGGTGGGCAGCAGCAGGGCGGCTGCGGTCAGGGAGGAGAGGGCCGCGGTGCGGCGCCTGTGGACGCGACGGGATGCCAACACGTGGTAGACCTTTCTCCCCTTGTCCCATGCCGTGGGGAAGGGCCAAGGGATGAGCCGGGCGGGGGCCGGGGGCCTTCCGGGCGGGGCCCGGAGGATACGGGAGGCCGTGCCCGCGGGGTGGGGTCGGCCCGACCGGGGCGCGGCCGTCACCGCCAGGGGGCGGTGAATGAGGTGGCAACCGCGCTCGGCGACGAACACTAGTGCATCCGCCGGGCCGCTCTCAACCTTTTCGTGATGTTCCCCTGGTTGGTGCTGTGTGTCCGAAAACCGGGTTGCTGTCCGTTAAACGGCGGCGGGCCGCCACCCTGTGGGTGACGGCCCTGCGTGCTCCGAGGGGTCCCCTCTACGGGCGGACGGCGAACTGGAACTCGCTCGCCCAGTAGGCGGCCAGGCCGACGACCTCGATGTTGCGGCCGCTGCTGGGCGCGTGCACCATCTGGCCGCCGCCCGCGTAGAGCCCGTCGTGGCTCAGGCCGCCGAAGAAGAACATGATGTCGCCGGGCTGGAGGGCGTTCATGTCGTAGATGCGCTGGCCCACCTCGGCCTGGGCGTAGGTGGTGCGGGGCAGGTCGACGCCGCCGGCGCGCCAGGCCGCCTGGACCAGGCCGGAGCAGTCGTAGCCGCTCGGGCCGGTGCCTCCCCAGACGTAGGGCTTGCCGACCTGGGCGTAGGCGAAGTCCAGGGCCGCGCCCGCGCTGCCCGATGCGGAGCCGGTGTAGGACTGGCCGCCGCTGTCGTTGGCGTCCTCGGCGGCGGGGTCGGAGCTGGGGAACTGCGCCAGGAGCGTCTCCTGCTCCTCCAGCTTCTCCTCGACGCTGGTCTTGGCCTCCTCGGCCTCCTCCAGGGCGGTCTCGGCCTCGTCCAGGGCCTCCTCGGCCTCGTCCTTGAGGGCGAACAGCCGCTCGTGGGAGGCGCCGAACTCGTCGAGCTGGGCCTTCTGGGTCTCCGACAGGTAGTTCAGGTCGGCGTTCTGCTCCAGCAGGCTCTCGGGGCCGTCGGAGGAGAGGATGTTGGACATGGAGTCCAGGTCGCCGGACTGGTAGGTGGCGCTGGCGAGCTCCTGCACCTTGGTGCGCAGCTCCTCGTAGCGCTCCTCCTCCTCGCCGACCTGCTCGTCGAGGTCCTCGTAGAGGGTCTCGGCGACGTCGTGGTCCTCCTCGGCCTGGTTGTACTCCTCGACCGCGGTGGAGACCTCCTCGCGCAGCTCCTCGATCTTGTCTTCGACCTCGTCCTGGGTCGGCTCCGCGTAGGCGGTGCCCGGGACGAGCATGGTGCTCGCGACGACCGCGCTGATTCCGGTCGTGGCGGCGAATCGGCGAGCCGTACGTCGTCCACCGGGGTTCTTCATGGCGGTCCACGCTCCTTGGGGTCGGGCAAGTCCGCATAGGGGTGCGGGGAGAACAGGGACGGCCCGCGCGGGGGCGCGGGCGGGTGAGTGTGCGGGTCCCGACCGGCGGGCTCAGTCGCGGCCTTGCTGTCCGGTGGAGCACTCACGTTCCGGGAAGAACCTAGCGGACCGTCCTGCACAGCTCAACCACGGGACCCCGTACGTGCCGGTGTTCACAGTGCGCGCCGCGGTCCGCGGCCGGCGCGTCGTTCCTGGGAGGGAGCCGCGGACCGAATGGGGTAACGAAGAGGTAACGTCTGGGGTGGAGGCGTCCCCGCGGCGCCCGGACCGGGCCGCGCCCGCCCGCGCGGCGGGCGCCCGGCCCCGTCAGCCGTGCGACTCCAGACGGCGCAGGAAGATCGTCGAGGGCACCGCGCGGGCCCCCGCGCGGCGCACCGCCGTCACGATCTCCCGGTCGGAGGTGACCACCGCGATCGGCCGCCCCGGGGGTTCGGCGCGCACCAGCCGCACGATCAGCTCGTCCGCGGTCTCCCCGGGCGCGCTGAACAGCAGCCGCACCCGGCGCGCCGCAGCCATCACCGGCGGGGTGTCCACGTCCGCGCCGTCGAACACGCACGTGATCTCGGCCTTGGTCCGGCTGGCCAGCCCCTCCAGGGAGTTCATCAGCCGGGTGCGCTGGTCGACCAGGGGAAGGGTCCCGTAACCGGTCTTGGTGACGTTGTAGCCGTCCACCAGCAGGTGCACCCGGGGCGCGGTGAGCAGGTGCTCCAGCAGGCCGGGGTCGTCGTCGGGCAGTCCGCCCAGCGACACCCGGCGCTGTTGCTCGGTCTCGGCCACCAGGTCGGCCGGGCTGTCCAGGACGGTGGGCAGCGCCAGTTCCCGGCGCAGGCCGTGGGAGGCCTCCACCAGTACGTCCAGGAGCACGCGCAGCCGAGCCTCGTCGGCGTTGCGTCCGGCGCGCACCGCCCGCCGGGCGTTGTCCAGCTGGGCCTCGGCGGCGGCCAGCCGCGACCTCAGCCGCCGGTTCTGCGACTCCAGGGCGCCGACCCGCGCGGCCGTCTCCGACTCGCGTCCGGCCGTCTCGGTCAGTGCCCGTGAGGCCTGTTCGGTGGCCTCCCTGGCCCGCTGCCGCTCGGTGTGCACCTTGCGGCGCAGTTCGGCGATCTCGGTGCGCTGGGCCTTGATCTGGGTCCGCAGCCGCTCCAGCTCCTCCTGGTGGCCGTGCCGGGTCTCGTCCAGCTGGCGGCGGGCGGCGTCCAGTGCCTCCGATGCCAGGTCCGCCTCCTTGGCGCTGGTCTGGCGCTCCAGCTCCCGGTGGACGTCCTCGACGATGCCGGGCCACCCCGGGGGCCGCAGCAGGTAGGCGCAGGCCGCCACGGCCACGGGGTCGGCCGCGGGGGGCACCACGCCCGAGCGCAGGCCCTCGACCAGCTCGGGCCACACCTGGTCGACGCGGGCCGCGACCATGCCCCGGAAGGCCTCGTCGCTCTCCAGCTGGGCGGCGATCTGCGGTCCGGCGAGCCGGGCCCTGCGGCGCGGCTCGAACCTGGCGACCCTGCGCAGCAGCGGCGGCAGGTCGCTCGCGCGCATGCCGCCGAGCACGTCCGAGCCGTACTCGACGACCCGGGCGCGCACCGGCTCGGGCAGCGGTCGGGCCAGCCGCTCGCCGCCGTCACCTCCGTCGCTGTCACCGCTGCTGTCGCTGCCGTCACCGCTGTGGCCGCCACCGTCATCGCTGGCGCCGTGGCCGCCGTCGTCTGCCGGATGGACGTCCCCGTCGAGCGGGTCGCCGCCGTCGGAGTCGCCGCCCGCGTCGGGGCGGGCGCTCATGCCTGACCCGTCGGGCTCTCCGCCGAGGAACCGGGGACCGACCGGTCGGCGTCGGGGCGGGCGATGATCTCGACGCTGTCGGTGGCGCCGCACCAGCGGCACCGCACCCGCTCGATGGTCTCGGAGAGCACGGTGCGCTCCTCGACGCCGCCCTCACCGGCCAGGTCCAGGTGGACGTAGTCCTGGGAGCGCACGGTCCGGGTCACGTCGAACCGCGTGAGATTGCCGCATCCGGTGCACCGCCACCGCTCACTGTCACCCGGCATCGCGATCCCCACGGTTCCTCCCTCGTGTCGTGCTCTGGCGGGACGGCGGTCCGGCCGCCGCCCCGATGACCCACATCTTTGCATGTCGGGCAGGTCAGACCGTATTCCGACGGGTTGTCCCCGCCGCCGACTACCCTGACCGGGTGGTTCGACAGTCCGTGGCGCCCACCGGCGTCCAAACCAGCATCAGCGACCTCGGTACGCCGTTGGCCGCGGCGACCTTCGTGGTGTTGGACCTGGAGACCACCGGCACCAGTGCGAGCGGCTCCCGGATCACGGAGGTCGGCGCGGTCAGGGTGCGCGGCGGCGAGGTCGTCGGCGAGTTCGCCACCCTGGTGGATCCCGGTACCCCCATACCGGCCAACATCACCCTCCTGACGGGGATCACCCAGTCGATGGTGGCCTCGGCCCCGCCGATGGAGGAGGTCCTGCCCCGCCTGCTGGCCTTCCTCGACGCCGAACCGGACACCGTGCTGGTGGCCCACAACGCGCCCTTCGACACCGGCTTCCTCAAGGCCGCGTGCGAGCGCCACGGGACGGCCTGGCCCGGCTACCCGGTCGTGGACACGCTGCGCCTGGCCCGCGCCGTGCTCGCGCGCGGCGAGACGCGCAACCACCGGCTGGCCACGCTGGCGGCCTACTTCGGGGTCCCGGTCGCGCCCAACCACCGCGCCCTGGAGGACGCCCGCGCCACCGTCGGCGTCCTGCACGGGCTCGTGGAGCGCCTGCGCCCCATGGGCGTGTCCAGCGTGGAGGAGCTGCGGGCGGTCAACAAGCCGCCCACCAAGGCCCAGCGCGGTAAGCGCCACCTGGCCGAGGACCTGCCGGAGGAGCCGGGGGTGTACGTGTTCACCGACGCCCGCGGCGCCAGCCTCTACGTCGGCAAGAGCAAGAACCTGCGCCGCCGGGTGCGCACCTACTTCACCGCGGCCGAGAGCCGCCAGCGCATCCGTGAGATGGCGGGCCTGGTGGCGGGCGTGACCCCCATCGTGTGCTCCAGCGAGCTGGAGGCCTCCGTCCGCGAGCTGCGCATCATCGCCGAACGCAAACCGCCCTACAACCGGCGTTCGCGCAATCCCGAGCGCGCCTCGTGGGTCCGACTCACCGCCGACGCCTTCCCGCGCCTGTCCGTGGTGCGCGCGGTCAGCGGCGACGGCGCGGCCCACATCGGCCCCTACGCCTCGCCGCGCGAGGCCGAGCGGGCCAGGGAGGCGCTGCTCCAGGTCTTCCCGCTGCGCCAGTGCGCGCACACCTTCCGGCCACGGGAGGCGGCCGCCGGGAGGGGCCGGGACGAAACCCCCGTCGCCCCGGAGGTGGTCACCTCGGGCGCGCGGTGGACGGGCCCGTGCGTGCTGGCCCAGCTGGGCCGTTGCGGCGCGCCCTGCGACGGCAGCGAGAGCGTGGCCGAGTACGCGGTGCACGCCGAGGCCGCCCGCGTCGCGATGACCGGCGACCCCGCCGCCGTGGTGGACGCGCACACCGCGCGCATCGGCGAGCTCGCCGCCGCCCTGCGCTACGAGGAGGCCGCGCACCTGCGCGACCGCCTCACCGCGTTCCTGCGCGGCGCCCGGCGCGCCCAGCGCCTGTCGGCCATCGCCGCGGTCGCGCACCTGGTCGCCTCCCGCCGCACCGCCGCGGGCTGGGAGACCTGCGTGGTCCGCCACGGACGCCTGGCGGCCAGCGCCGTGCTGCGCCCGGGCACCGACCCCGCCGCGTTCCTGGCCTCCCTCGTGGCCACCGCCGAGTACGTGCCCGCCGGGCACGGGCCCAGCCCCGGCGCCCTGCCGGGGGAGACCGAGCTGGTCCTGGACTGGCTCGCCGATCCCGCCACGCGGCTGGTCGAGATCGACGGGGAGTGGACATGCCCGTTGCGCAGCGCCGAGGCGCACACCGGGATGACACACTGGGCGCATGGCCGCGCTTCCGCTCAATGACGACTACCCCGTCCGCCGCGTCCCCGTCGTCTCGTACACGCTGGTCGCGGTCAACGTCCTCGTCTACCTGGTGTCGCCGCAGGCGCTGACCGCGGTGTGGTACCCGGCGGACATGTTCGAGCGCTTCTGCGCGATCCAGGACTACTTCATGTACTGGGGGGCGGTGCCCGCCGAGATCACGGGCCGGACCGACCTGGTCCCGCACGCGGTCCCCGAGTGCGGGCAGCTCGACGGCAAGCCGGTGTGGTTCTCGGTGTTCAGCTCGATGTTCCTGCACAGCGGGCCGGGGCACCTGATCGGCAACCTGGTGTACCTGTTCGTGTTCGGGCCCGTGGTGGAGGACCGGATCGGCAAGCTGCGCTTCACGGGGCTGTACCTGGCCACCGGGGTCGCCGCCGCCTACGGCTTCGCGCTGACCGACGTCGACGCCGCGATGCCCATGGTCGGCGCGTCCGGGGCCATCTCGGGGGTGCTGGGCGCCTACCTGGTCGTGCAGTTCCGCAGCCGGGTGACCACGCTGGTGTTCGGGGTGATCCCGATGCGCCTGCCCGGGTGGGCCGTGGTGGGCAGCTACTTCGCTCTTCAGTATCTTCTCTACGTCACCACATCGAGCGCCCCCGGCGCCGGAGGCGGCGTCGCCTACGCGGCGCACGTGTACGGGTTCGTCGCGGGGGTGGTCGTGGGACTGGTGGTCTACCGGTTGCGATGGCGCTCCGGGACGCGGCTCTCCGACGTCTACTAGGCATACGCCCTGGTGCGCCCCGGCGGGGTCGTCGCGCCCGTCCCGATATTTTCCGAGGAACCGTCCTGGAGGCACAGTGATCACCGCGATCGTCATGATCAAGGCCGACGTCCACCGCATCCCCGAGGTCGCCGGGGCGATCGCGGAGATCGACGGGGTGAGCGAGGTCTACTCGGTCACCGGCGGCGTCGACCTCATCGCCATGGTGCGGGTCCGCAAGCACGAGGACCTGGCCGAGGTGATCCCCGGCCGGGTGAACAAGGTGCCCGGCGTGCTCTCCTCCGACACCCACATCTCCTTCCAGGCCTACTCCAGGCACGACCTGGAGTCGGCCTTCGCCCTGGGCTGGTAGCCGGTCGTGGCCGGTACCTGGAGTGCGCAGGAGGCGGGGGTGCTCGCCCTGCCCTCGGGCAGGTTGGTGCGCGGCCGGGGCCTGAGGCGCCCGCTGCCGCCCGGACCCCCGCCCGACCTCGGGCTGTACCTGCTGGGCCGCGAACCGGCGCCCGTGCCCTGGGAGGGGCGCTGGCTGCGGTGGCGGGACTTCGGACTGCCCTCCGACCCCGTGGCCGTGGGCGCGGCGCTGCGCGAGGCGTGGGAGCGCGCCGGGGCCGAACGCGTCGAGGTCGCCTGCGGCGGCGGCCAGGGGCGCACGGGCACGGCGCTGGCGTGCCTGGCGGTGCTGGACGGGGTCCCCGCGCGCGAGGCGGTCGCCTACGTCCGCGCGCACTACCTGCCGCGTGCGGTGGAGACCCCCTGGCAGCGCCGTTTCGTGGCCCGCTTCGAGGCCTGAGTTCCGCCGCGGGCGGACCAGCGGCCCCGGCGGGTGGGCCGAACGC